>CAUUCX010000021.1:0-10606 GCA_963543615.1 uncultured Eubacteriales bacterium
CGATGCTCATTGAATTTAACGCCGAAAACGTAGCGATAGCCCACATCACCGGATAACGGTTCCACTTCGAACAGATAAGGCGTAAACCCGGTTCCCTTGAGACTGTCGAATCCGCCATGCTTCGCTATGAAATTCAAGGCGATCTGCATTCCGCCGAAATAATCAGTGTTGCTTGCGGCCTCATCCGTACCTTCCTTGTATTCCACCACGCCGCTCGGGTAAAGAATCAGGGTCTGCTCGCCATAGCCATACATGAATATCTTTGTCCCGTTTTTTTCCTGAATTTTTCTGACAAAGTCCAAATTGCGCCCGAAATAACTTTCCGCGATATCACGCACATCATCCGGATTCGCGATATCAAAATCACGCTCAAATTCAAATTCCGGCATATCCACATCAAGATATACCGGAAGCATGGCATCGCCGCTCACCCTGTTTCCCAAAAAACGGGAAAGTTTATAGAGCTGCACCGTATCTTCCGAGTTCACTCCATCAATGATATCGTTCAGCTTATCAAGGGGTTTTGAATCGGCACCATTATATATGCGGTAATATTTTCCTCCCGATGCATCGTATATAAATAAATTCCCGGGAGTTTCCTTGGAATATCCGATACTGGAAAGTTTAAAGATATGATTTCGTCCCGCCGGTTTTTTTACGCCGAATTCGTTGCAAAAATCTTCATACGGCACCGTGTAATTAAAGTTTGCCCGAATGGACGGGTAGCGCATAATCTCATCGAATTGTGCGGGTGTGATTTCCTCGATCGTCAATTCCTGATTCAAGAAATCGCTTGCCAGCACCATAAAACGCGGCCCCCATGATTGTGCCTGCTTATAATAATCTTCTCCCGAACAAACGCTCACGGAAGTCGGGCGAAATATCGCACTTGCCTTAAATGCTTCCTGCTCTTTGATTGCCAAATTTATGGGCTTATGCACTGTGGTTTTTTGCCACAAAAAATATAAAAGCAGTACCATGCATATAAGCAGTACCGCTAAAATAATATTCTTTATACGCTCTTGCGCCGCGCCATTCATTTTGCCAATAAAGCCATTGAAACTCATATCTTCAATGCTCCCTTAACCGGCTCATCCGCCACTATTGGTTGCCGCTCATGAGCTTGCTCTTAAAGACCTTGATCACCGGTGTTTTGTTCTCGTGAAAAATCTCCTTACCGCTTCGCTTTTCCTTGATTCCGATGTAACCCTCATCCGTTTTAACGACTTTACCTCCGCTGACGGTTGTAACGGTAATCTTATACACCCCCGCCGTAACATTCGGAATTTTTTTGGTGTAATATGTGAGTTCGTTTTGTGATGTATAGCTATCCTGCTTGATAACAGGAACTTCGCGAGTTTTCAACTCATGCACCGAGGCGGGATTTTTCTGAAATGCATCAACATTCATGTAGTAAAACACCCCGTTGCTTTCCTGCTGAATTTTCGAACAGGCAACCTTTATGGTCGTTGGCTGTGTAAGCTTGATCGAAATCAAAATATTATCCGCGGTATAAACCTTGTTGAACGCAGGATTGACAACATTGACGGGCGCAGGCGCCGCCGATGAAAACACAATCCCCGTATTGAAAATTAAAGCCAGCATTAAAACAGCTGACGCAATTCTTCTTTTCATTTTTTAACATACTCCTCTTGTAGAACTTACCTGCCAACAGTATAGAACATGATTGTTACAATAATGTTACACTTGATTTAATTTCCCTTTACACTCTGAAATCCCATGATTTGCCAGGGCATCTGCACGATTGTTCATCATTACGATATGCTCAAACGCCTGATAGGAAAATTCCCCGTTCCCTTTGACGAATTTATCATAATGAGATTTCATGTTTGTATTCGGGCTGCTCGGATTTATATGCCCTTTCACGATGTAAAACCGAGATTCATGGCGCTCGGTAAAATTTATCAGTTCCTCCCAAAGTTCTTTGTTTTCAACCGGTTCTTTATTCGCGGTACGCCAACCGTTTAAGCGCCATTTGTCGAACCATCTCTCGCGAAAGCAGCGCACCACATATGCGCTGTCGGAGAAAATATCCACTTCCAATCCGGCTTTTTTCAGCAGCTTGAAAGCCTCAATAACCGCTTTGAGTTCCATGCGGTTGTTTGTCGTATTTTCCTCGCCGCCGTATATTTCTTTGACATGCTCTCCGTATTCCAAAATCGCGCCGTAACCGCCCACATTCTCCTCATGTTGATTGCCGGAGCATGCTCCATCGGTATATATTCTGATCCTCATAATAAACCCTACCACCCGCTTGCTGGCTGAATCATCGCCTATTTACAATTTCTCTAAACGCTCCAATATTCTCCACCTGTTCATTCCCGCATAGAGCTGGATATCGGAGAATTTTCTATAAAGTTTTATCCGCTGCTCATAAATCCGTTCCACCTCAACATCATCGGTATAAAGCGGTCTGTTATGGCGCGACAGCTTTTCCAATTCCTCATCCATGAACACCATGGTTGCGTTTTTGCTGAATTCACGCATGAGCCCCTGATGAACAACGGCTCCACCGCCCAGTGAAATGATTTTTCCGCGTTCGGACAAAAGCCCTTTAAGCACTTCCGCCTCGATGCGCCTATATTCTTTTTCTCCCTGCTCGGATATTATTCTGTTCGGATATTCGCCGTATATATCGCACACTCTTTGATCCGAATCTATAAATTCAATCCCCGTTCTCTTCGATAATGCCCTTGCGGTTGTAGTCTTCCCCACTCCGCCCATTCCGATGAGCACGATATTTCGCAGACTTTTGAGAAGTTCTGCCGCCGTATTCTCCACATTTGAGCGTGAAAAATTATGAATCTTCCCGAAAAGCATTGCGGATTTATATGCTTGAGCGACGAGCATTGTAAGACCGTTTTCCGTTTTTATCCCCATTTCCTTCGCATTTAGCAGCAGCTCGCTTTTTAAGGGATTGTAATTCAAATCGAATACAAATCTGCAATTCGGGAAATTCACCATTTCCACCGGTGCTGAAGTTTGTCCGTCTTTTTCGGCAGGTGTTGCGTTAATTATAATTTCAGCCTCCGCAGATGCTCTCTCATCATCATATCCGACAATGCCGAAAGCATCGGATTCAAAGCGGATCTCACCGCAAGAAGCGGGATCGCGCGACATGATTTTCACGCTTTTCGCCCCCGCATCGATTGCCGCCAATGCAGCCGCTTTCCCCGCGCCGCCGCTGCCGAAAATCACGACTTTTTTCCCTGTCGGCCTGTTCCCGCCCATGGCAAGCGCAGTATTAAAACCGTAGTAATCGGTATTGTCCCCGTATATCTCTCCGTCCCTTTTCACCACAACATTGACGGCGCCTATCCTGCGCGCGATTTCAGAGTGATGATCGCATGCGGAAAATGCGATTTCCTTGTACGGGCTTGTAATATTTATCGCAAATTCATCATTTCTCTCTATGAACGCCAAGGCCTCTTCGGCGCTTTCCCTATCTATGAGCAAATATTCATATTCTCCGATTTTGCCGTGGATTTTGGGAGAATGGCTATGCGCGATGTTCTTTCCGAGCAAACCGCAAATCATTTAACTTTCCTTCCCTCCATCGGTCAGCGAAGCTTCCCGCCCTTGCAAGAGCTTGCTTTCCGCCAGTATTTTATCGTATATATTCAGAATCGCTTTTAGCATTTCCTCTTTCTTCTGAGCATTGTCGCAGCACTCAAAGACCGCTTTTTCAATCCGCAAGCGGATTTCATTTTCACGCTCGGGAATTTCTATATCCATGCCCAACTTCCTTTTCGCCGCCGCCACTTCATCTGTTAGTTCGAAGCGCTTTAGAAGCCCCTCGATCAATATATCATCCATTATATCTATTTTTCGACGCAGCGAGTCGATCTCATTCATTTTCGCCATATACAACGCCCCCCTTGCATCGCCGGAGAAAAATTACTCTGTGGTGCTCAATATATTGTCGTTTTTCTCGACTTGACTTACCTTCATATCCCTGACTCGTTCCGGCGATATCTTTGCCTGCAAACCCAAAATGTTCGGTCCGAGATAAATGGTGTTGAGCACTTCTCCATCCAAAGAAATCTTGCTGTAACTCGTAAAATTCTGCCCTCGAATGTAATATTTATTGCCGATCTGAACGATCTCATCTATCTTGATAGGATTGATCCCCATCTGCAATTTCGTTGCCTGAAACGGATTTGCCTCATGATACAGATAGCGCTTGCCGTATAGCATATCATATGCCAAAGCCTTCAGATTCTCCATATATCCGGGTTCGCCCTTGTAGTGCTGGTGATAGCTGAAAATCGTACCCACTCCGCCGAGCCCTATGCGCTCAAAGACATCCGCACTTATCTGATATGCGCACATATCCCCATCTTTTTTATCAAGACCGAAATTGCTCCATACCACGTAATTTGTCTTATACAGATCTCCTGTGGTGAGCTCTTCTTCGGAGACATCGATGGGCGGGATATGATCGCCATACATGATGAGCACCACATCTTCATCGAATTTTTCAAGACGCTCGCAGAGATCCTTGATAAATAAATCCATCTCGTAAATTTGATTGACATAGTATTCCCACTGCCATTTCAGCGCTTCGGTGGGGCCTTCCACTCGAATCACGGGATTCGGCAGCAGTTCCTCGGTCGGATAACGCCCATGCCCCTGAACGGAGATTGTGAAAATCAAATCCCGGTTTTCCGTTGAGCGAAGCGCATCCATTACATACTCCGTAAGGATCGCATCTTTAGCCCAGTTTTTAGGCGTTTTCACTATATGGTTCATATACTCGAGCGAGGTGAAGGTATCATATCCTAAATTCGAAAACACTATATTTCTATTGTAAAACGCCCCGCGATGATTGTGGATCGCATGAGCCGTGTATCCCTTATTTTTGAGGTCGTATGCCGCCGTTTCACAGGTCTCATCGCGCAGCACCGCCTTGTACGGATATTCCCCCGGACCGAAAAATTTAACGGAAATGCCGCTCATCACTTCGAATTCGCTGTTCGACGTTCCCGCCCCGAGCGCGGGCATTTTCAAAAAACCTGAAGAATGTTTCCGGCTCAATTCCCTGAAATAGGGTATCGGGTCTTGTGAAAGCTTAATATTCTTGATCGTATACGGATCAATAAATGATTCCAGCTGCAGGAATATAATGTTCGGATGCGCCCGCTTATCATCTTTCCTCTCATATTGCGATAAATCATATGGCGCTTCGCCATTCCTGAATATATTATCGATTGACGCCTGTGAATAATCATGCGGCTTATTTATGCCCGTGTTTATCCACGTATTCAAGAAGCAGTACGGCATACCGTTATCGCGATAAGCATATGCCAAATTGCCGAAAAATGTCTCGACCACATTCGCCTTAATGACTGCGGAGCTGATACCGCCGAATGCAATCAGTATCGCAAGATATATTGCAAGCGCCTGCTTATAATTTATGACGCGTTCACGCTTTGTGTGCGCCCGCAATTTGTTCAAAAGAAATATGAGTCCGATCACGCCCGCCGCAATTCCCGCACATATGAGTATCAATTTCGAAATCGATATATATGTGGTAAGTATGGACAATCCATCGCCGAGCACGGTTAAATCCTTGGTTGTAAACGGAGTCATTCGATTCGTTAAAATAATGGCATTTGTAACGCCCACCCCGAACCAGCTGCCGCCGATTATAAAATAAATCCGCCGCTCCGCCTTGAAAAACAGCGCAACCGATAAAAATACAAACAGGATTAAAACATTGTAGAAAAATGCTCCCGGTCTGCCTGCCAAAAACGAAAATGCCTCAAAAGCTGAATGCCTGGACATCGCCTCAATCGTGAAATTCAGCAATAATGCGATGATGGCGGATCTCATCAGGAGATAATCCATATACTTAAAATAGAAACTTCCAAATCTTCTCATAATTCCTTAAACCGCTAAATGTATTTCGTTTGCCAGTTCTGCAAATTCTTCAAGCGCAAGGGTTTCCGCGCGCCGAGCGGGATCGATGCCGCATTTTTCAAGTGTTGCCGCAACCGTTTCTCTATCCATTCCCAAAACCCCGGTAAGGGAATTGAGCAAGGTCTTTCTGCGCTTTCCAAATGCCCCGCGAACGACCGCAAAAAATGTGTTCTCGCTAAGCAATTTCACCGATTTCTCCTTCCGCGGAATAAGCATTATCACCATTGAATCCACTTTGGGGCGAGGATGAAACATTTCGGCGGGCACATCCGCTATCTTTTTCAGCTCACATCTATAAGAGACGGCAACGGTGATGCTGCCGTAATCCGTGCTGCAGGGCCTTGCAAGCAGTCTTTCACCGACTTCCTTTTGCACCATTATGCTGATGCTCTCGCAGGGGATATCGTTTTCTAAAAGCTTCATTATTATCGGTGTTGTGATATAGTATGGTAAATTCCCGATAAGCCTGACTTTCGCCGTGCTCGGCAATCCCTCTTTTCTCGCATTTTGTATTATATCATTGATATCCGTTTTCAGTATGTCATTGTTTATGATTTTAACATTATCGTAATCTGCAAGATGCTCTCGCAGAATCGGAATGAGGTCTTTATCGAGCTCCACGCCGACCACGGCATATGCCCGCTTTGCAATCTCGGCGGTCAGTATCCCGAATCCGGGTCCGATTTCTATGACCAAATCATCGGGGGATATTTCGGAACCGTTTGCTATCAGTGTTATTATTTCCATGTCTGTGAGAAAGTTCTGCCCGAGGCTTTTTCGCATCTGAAAGCTGTGCCTGTTTTTAATCGCAAGCACCTGATTGCCCCCCTGTTTACGCATGTATTTTTTGTCGCGCCTGCTCACGGGGTTATTTCCTCCTCCACTTTGGGATCGTTCAATTCCGTCGACGGGATATCTTCATCATTGAACACATACAAGAGTTCGCCGGGTCTGACCATTTTAAGCTGAGTTCTCGCCTGTTCTTCGATGTATTTCGGGTCTTCAACTTTTAACAATTCGCGTGACAGGCGTTCGCGTTCCTGTATCAGCTCTTTTTGCCTGCTCACGAGTTCCGCTTGTTTTTTCTGCACCGCCAGAATTTTATACGCTGATATGGCGAGCATGATCAGGACTGTCAAAATTACGATATCCCTTATCAGCCTATACGGTGTCGCTTGATTTTTTTTATTTTTTCTCTGCGCCGCCATAACGCATCCCCCCATCCGTATATTCGTTAATCAACGCCGCGCATCCCCCGCGTTGGAGCCAAGGGCAGGTATACTCTAAAAATCGTTCCCTCGCCGAGCGCGCTCTCTACTTCCATTCGCCCGTCATGCTCTTCTATTATCTGCTTGCTTATCGCAAGCCCCAGGCCTGTTCCGCCTTTTTCCCGGGAACGGGCTTTATCCGCTCTGAAAAATCTTTCAAAAACTCGCGGCAGATCCTGCTCGGAAATTCCGATTCCATAGTCCCTCACCGCAACTTCCGCCATATCGCCTATTTGCGATACATTCACCTCTATCGCCTGCCCTCTTTCATTGTAGCGCACCGCATTGCTCAAAATGTTCATGAGCACCTGCTCAATGCCGTCTCTATCGGCAACGACTTGCAGCGAAGCGTTTTCATCATAGAGCTTCTTGACTTCCTGTCCGTTTTGCTCTGCGGTTAGCTGCATCTTTTCTATTGCCGTATTCACGAGCTTGACTAAATTTCTCTGCTTCTTGTTCCACTGCTGGCGCTTATTGTCGAGCTTTGAAAGTTTCAGCAAATCTATGACGAGCCGGTTCATTCTATCCGCCTCTTTATCGATGATGCTGAGGAAATTATGCGAAAGCTCGGGACTGTCAATATCGGCGCTCATCAGCGTTTCTGTGTAACTCTTTATCGTGGTGAGCGGCGTTTTAAGCTCATGTGAGACATTTGCAACGAAATCCATCTGCATGTTTTCCAGTTTCTGCATTTGCGTAACATCATGGATCAGGAGGATTATACCGATATCCCGCCCGTCGTCATCCTGAAAACGCGTGTATCTGGCGGCATAGAGGGTATCTCCCGCATCTATGCTCTGCGCCACAGAAGAATCCTTCGAGCGTTCCAACATCATATCGAAATTTATTTGATCCAACAGGGGCTTAAACATTTCATCGAATTTCAAATTGGTGAAGATACCGCCCTTGCTCTTTAATATTGCAAGCGATGCGGGATTTGCATGGATCACATTGCCGCGCATATCCGTTGCAATCAGACCGCCCGCCATATAGCGCAAAATGGTTTCCAGTTTGTTTTTTTCGACGATCATATCGCCGATCGTCTTATCGAGTTCGGAACGCAGCATATTGAACATGGTTGCAAGCTGCCCTATTTCATCATCGGATTTCACATCAACATCGCAGCTGAAATCGCCTGCAGCCATGCGCCTCGCTTTCGCCGTAACATCATTGATGGGCACGGTGATGCTGCGCGCTATCAAAAATCCGAGTACGACCGTTACGAGAATCGCCAAAATAATCGCCCGCGCCACAATGCCTGTGGATTCGCTTATCGTTTTTTCTATGCTGCTCATATCCGCCCTGAGAAAGAGTACTCCTTTCGGCTCTTTTCCTTTTTCCACAATCGGGAAAGCCAAATTCATCACCGACATATCCCGCATGGCAAGCCTTACATATGATTCCGAATGCCCGGCTTCTCCTGAAAGCGCGCGAAGTATGAGTTCATCATCCAGGACTCCAACCGCATTCGACTCGCTGCTCTGCGCCGTGGTGGCGATTATTCTCATATTGCGATCAATTATAAAGATTTCGGATTGCAGGTTCTTCCCCCATGCATCGAGATCCGACCTTATCTCCCTGCTGTGCATTGCAAGCGAATCGTAATCGGCCATGGTCGAAAGAAGCGTTCCCTCGTTTACGATCTGCGTAAGATTTTCCCGCATGGATGCCTTATAGTAGGCATCCAGTCTGCTGATCAGAAAGACTCCGACCATCGCCATTGCTACGAAAACGAGCAGGCAGTAGATGATTACAATTTTCCATCTAATGCTCTTGCTCCCCATTTTGAATTTTGAAAGCAGCTCGCTTCCCATTCCTATTACTCTCCGTTAAAATAATAACCTATGCCGCGCTTTGTCATGATGTATTTCGGACGGCTTGAATCATCCTCCAATTTTTCACGCAATCGGCGCACGGTAACATCAACAGTTCTTATATCGCCATAGTATTGATATCCCCATACTTCCTCTAAAAGCTGTTCGCGCGAAAAAACTCTGTTCGGCGCATTGGCAAGATGGTGAAACAGCTCAAATTCCCTGAGGGTAAGCTCCAAGGCTTTGCCGTTTTTGCGCAATTCATATCTGTTCATATCGATTTCCAGATTCCCGATGGTCGTGATCTGCGACGGCACATCTTTTACCGCAGCCATAAAATCGGTGCGCCTGATATTCGCATTAATTCTTGCGATGAGCTCGCGCATGCTGAACGGTTTTGTTATATAGTCATCCGCACCCAGCTCCAGCCCGAGCACCTTGTCGACTTCTTCCTCTTTGGCGGTGAGCATGATGATCGGCACATCGCTTTTTGCGCGTATCTGCCGGCAAACTTCGAAGCCGTCAAGTTTCGGGAGCATCACATCTAAAAGGATTAAATCGGGATTGTTCGCATCCACTTTTGCGAGCGCATCCATTCCGTCATAGGCTGTGAGAGCTGTGAAGCCCTGCCCTTCAATATTGAATTTTATTATGTCTGAAATCGCTTTTTCATCTTCTACAATAAGTACGGTCTTCTCATTCATTCCGTTCTCCTCCATTCCATAAAAGCAGTGTCAAAATCTGATGCCGCATTCATAAGAGTTAATAATTTATCTCGTATAATTCTCCGGATTAACCGGAGTTCCGCCTTTTTGAATCTCATAGTGACAGTGCGGCCCGGTGCTCCTGCCGGTGTTGCCGACATTCGCTATCACCTGCCCTTTGTAAACTCGAGTGCCCGAGCTTACCAGAATCTTGCTGCAATGCGCATAGAGCGAAACGAAGCCGTTTCCGTGATTTATCATCACGACATTGCCATAAGTGCTGTGATAGCTCGCCTGAACCACTGTTCCGCCATCCGCCGCCCTGATAGGAGTGCCGATCGGTGCTGCCAGGTCTATGCCGTTGTGCATTCTGCCCCAGCGCTTTCCGAAGCCCGATGTTCTGTGACCGCTGACCGGCCAGGAGAAGGAACCCGAACCGAATGTGGACGGTTTGGGTTTCGTTCCCACATACACTATTTCCGTAACGGGCAGGCTTGAGGTTTTTGCCTCCAATTCCATTTTCGCTATTTCCTCGCCGTTATGGCGCACTATTTTCGCCGTCACCTTGCGAACTCCGGACACTCCCGAGCGATGAACCTTGCGCTCGCCTTTGAATATAGTATCGCTTTCCTTGTATTCCACCGCATACGGCAGGCTTTCATCGTAATTTGCAATTTCCACGGTCTGCAAGGTCAGAAGCGGCACGGTGACCGGCACCACGATTCGCTCGCCGACCGTTAGCTGCTTCGGATTCGCTTCGGGATTAAATTTCTTGAGTTTTTCAAAGCTCACGCCATATTTTTCGGCTATGCTGCCCAAGGTCTCTCCCCGCGCAACATAGTGATTGACTCTTTTTTCCCCGCCGCGCATTATCTTT
>CAUUCX010000022.1:0-10513 GCA_963543615.1 uncultured Eubacteriales bacterium
CGTGTAGTAGAATGAGTGAGTGTTTGCTTCCGTAGCTCAGTTGGCAGAGCAGCACATTCGTAACGTGCAGGTCGCCGGTTCAAGCCCGGCCGGGAGCTCCATAACGGCAACTTTGAATTGTTGCGCATCGCCGCAGAATGCTTTTTCGAGTGTTCTGCGGTTTCTTTACTTTGCGCATAAATCGTGGTAAAATGCACAGTGAAACGGCTTATATTTGTGTATCTTCCACAAGATTTGAGCATTCGTTAAGGGGAGACATATGAATTCAAAAAGATATAGAAAATCAGCCTATAAAGTTAGGAAAATTAAAGATATAAGGGATTTGTTTTACGGTTCGTGCAAGGTGAATCCGGATACGGTTGCATTTTATGTAAAGCGCAGGCACGGCGAACCTTTTGTACCTATCACATACATGCAGATGTGCAGGGATATGGAAGCACTCGGAACCGCTATGCTCGCGCGGGGTTACGGCGGTAAAAAAATTGCCGTGATAGGTGAAAACAGTTATGAGTGGGTTCTCGTTTATATGGCAGTGGTTTGCGGTCTTGGAGTAATGGTTCCCATAGATAGAGATCTGCAGGCGGGCGAGGTTGCGAATTTGCTCGAGCGTTCAGGAGTGAGTGCCGTTTTTTATTCGGGAAAGAAAGAAAAATTGCTTTCTGATTCGTTGGATATTTTAAGAGAAAATGAAGATTTGCAATTACCTGATGCGATAGTTATAGATCCCGTTGTTTCGGGAGAGGATATTGATGAACCGGGGGCATCTTTCGTCTCCGAGGAGGGCGGCGATATCGAAGCTTCAACATTGTCTGCGCTTGTGCGCGAGGGGAGGCAAATGCTTGCACAGGGTCAAAAGGCTTATCTGGATCTCAGCATCGACCCTAAAGAGTTATGCGTGATACTTTACACATCGGGCACTATGGGAATGGCAAAAGGTGTAATGTTGGGGCATCAGCAAATAGTCGCAAATGTCTACAATATGTCAAAGAGAGTGAATGTGTGCGAGGGGGGGATCGGACTTTCCATTCTTCCTATGCATCATGCATATGAGATGACATGCCATATTATGACGATTCTTTATCAGGGCAGAAGCGTGGCCATAGCTGAAAGTCTAAAGACGGTTCAGGACAATATGAAAGAAATCAAGCCGACCGTTATTTTGGGAGTTCCGTTGATTTTTGAATCAATGCTCAAAAAAATATATAAGAATGCGCAGGCAAAAGGGCGTTTTGACAGCTTGCGTTCGGCGATCATATTATCGAGAAAGCTCAAATTATACAATAAACCTGCGGTTACATCGCGTATGTTTGCCGAAATTCATGATGCATTCGGCGGCAATATAAAGCAGTTGATATCCGGCGGTGCGGCGATAAACCCCTCGGTCATAATGGATTTTGAAGCGATGGGATTCCCGATGATGCAGGGCTACGGCATGACGGAATGCGCACCGATAATCGCGGTTAACAGAGACAGATACAGTAAAGCCGAGTCGGTGGGTCCGCCTATGCCGGGAACCGATGTGAAAATTCTTTCGCCGGATGAATTCGGAGTGGGTGAAGTTATATGCAAAGGACCGTCCGTTATGCTGGGATATTATAATGATCCGGAAGAAACGGAGCGCACCATTGTAAACGGTTGGCTGCACACGGGGGACTATGGGTATATAGATAAAGAGGGTTATATCTATCTTATGGGCAGAAAAAAGAATGTCATAATTACGCGCAACGGGAAAAATGTTTTCCCCGAGGAGATTGAATATTATCTCATGCGAAACGAATTTATTTCGGAAGCGCTCGTGCATGGCGCGCCGGACAGCAGGACGGGTGATATCATAGTCAAAGCCGATATAGTTCCGAATCTTCCCGCCGTTTACGATCGGCTCGGCGAAAATGTAAAAGCGGAACAGCTTCATGATTTGATACAAACGGAAATAGAACGTGTAAATGATATAATGCCGTCATATAAGCGGGTTAAGCGCTTTTCAATCAGAGAAAAGGAATTTGATAAGACTACCACACATAAAATCAAGCGTAAGCAGTCGTAATCATTTGTGTGAATAATTCAAGTGGGTTTTGTACCGATTTCAGATGCAGAGAAAGGGGCAAATCGTGAGAATGTTGAGCAGTGAAGAATACAGAGAGCTTAGGCGCAAGGATATGGATCAGGCACTTGGTCGTGTTCAGGAAATACGGCAAAACCCCGATCCGTTGGTGGCATATAAAGAAACTCGTCCGATTATGGATTTGAAGCACATGATGGAAACGAGCGCGCGGCTGTATAAAAACAGGACGGCATTTCTTGTTAAGCATGAAAAGGGCGGCAAATACATGCCCGTAAGCTATCAACACCTCATGGAAGATATAAATGCGCTCGGAACGGCGCTTTTGGCTCGCGGTTTCGGCGGGCGGAATATAGCGCTCGCAGGTGAAAACTCATATGAATGGGCGGTTTCATATCTTGCGGTGGTATGCGGAGTGGGTGCGATCGTGCCTATTGACAAAGAGCTTTTTGAGGACGATATACAGGGCATTATCGTAAGTTCGGAATCATCTGTGGTCCTTTGCTCAAACAAGATAGCGGAGCGCTTTGAGAACATAGATGAAAAATTGAGTTCGCATTTTGACCTTATTGTGAATATAGGCAAAAGCTACGAATTGTCGAACGGGAGATATGAAAAGGGCGCAACATTTTCCGAGTTGATTGAAGAAGGCAAAGAATTGCTGGCGCAGGGGAATCGCGATTATTTAGATGCGCAGATTTTCAAGGATGAGATGGCGGTTCTTTTATACACCTCGGGTACTACGGGCAAATCAAAAGGCGTAATGCTGTCGCATTGGAATGTGGTTGAGGATATAATTATGGCGACCACGGTGCTCTATGTTTACGATACGGATGTATTCCTGTCCGTTCTGCCGTTGCACCATACATATGCGTGTACTTGTGATTTTTTAGTGCCGATGTATGCGGGAGCTTGCATAGCGCATTGCGACGGGCTCAAATATATTCAGAAAAATTTTGCAGAGGTGCGCCCTACTATGTTCCTTGCAGTTCCGCTCATATATGAGAGGCTTTATAAAAAAATTTGGAAAACGGCAATCAAAGAGGGCAAGGACAAAAAGCTGCGCGCGGCGATTATGCTCAGCAACAAATTGCGTAAGATAGGCATAGATATAACAGACAAATTATTTAAGGATATCCTTAAGATTTTCGGCGGGCGAGTGCGAATCATGATTTCCGGCGGCGCGGCGGTGAACCCGAGAATTTTGGAGGGCTTCCGAGATTTCGGTATAAATGCGCTTCAGGGATACGGTTTGACCGAATGTTCTCCCATGGCTACATTGAATCCGGATATCAAGCCGAAAAGCGCTTCGGTGGGAAGGGCATTCCCGCGAGGTGATGTGCGCATAGATTTGCCCAATGAAGATGGCGTGGGGGAAATTTGCATCAAGGGAGATTTCGTCATGCTCGGATATTATAAGAATCAGGGAGCCACGGATGAGGTTATAAAAGATGGTTGGTTTTACAGCGGCGATTTGGGTTTTATTGATGATGAGGGATATGTTTATATCACCGGGCGCAAGAAAAATGTTATAATCACGAAGAATGGAAAAAATGTCTTCCCCGAGGAGCTTGAGGAGCATATATCAAATATGCCGTTGGTAGATGAAGTTATGGTATGGGGTGATGATTCGAAAGTCAAAGAGGATACCACCATCGTTGCAACGATAGTTCCCGATTGGGAAGAGGTCGAGCATATTATCGGTGATATTGCGGATAAACAGGATGCATTTGTTCTTGAGAGGGTACAGGCATTGTTATGGGATGGTGTTGATGCCATAAATAATCACATGCCTCTCTACAAAAAAATCAAGCATATTGTGGTAAGACCTGAACCGTTTGAGAAGAATACATCCACGAAAATCAAACGCTTTGAGGTATCGAACAGGGGAGTTTAGTTTGAACCGGCGGATTCGGGATTTTGCGAAAATCCCGATAAAAAGTCGTTTTAATATTTTGTCAAACGATTGGGAATTTTATTAAAATTATTAAATTAGGAGGGTCATTTATGACTGAGGAAATTCTATTAACTCAAGAAGGATATGATAAGATTGTCGAAGAACATGAATTTTTAGTATCTACGGAAAGAGCGGCAGTTGCGGAGCGCATAAAGGAGGCGATCTCATATGGTGATCTGTCGGAAAACTCCGAGTATGATTCTGCGAAAAATGAGCAGGCTGAACTTGAGGAGCGGATAAACAAGCTTGAGAATATGCTGCGAGTGGCTAAAATTATCGATGAATCCGAACTGCCGAGCGATCATGTAAGCGTGGGCGGGAAAGTCAAACTTCGCAATATGGGCACAAAAGAAGAGGTGACTTATGCGATTGTAGGTTCCACAGAGGCGGATCCGTTTGCGGGGAAAATCTCGAACCGGTCGCTTGTGGGCATGGCGTTGATAGGCAAGGCTATCGGTGAGGAAGTGGAGATAAGCGTTCCGGACGGAATCGTAAAATATAAAATATTGGGCATTGAAAAATAAAAAGTAAAAAAGAAATTTGGAAAGTGAGAGTATCGCGGGAAATGAGTACGGACGAGAGAATAAATCAGAAGCTTGAGGAAGAAGTAGCGGAAGAATTAACTGAGGAAAAGCTGAGTGAGCAGAGAATGATCAGGCGCGGCAAGTTGGATAAGCTCGTAAGCGAGGGGAAAGATCCATATCTGCACGACGGTTGGAAAGTAACAGCATATAGCGGAACCATAAAGGAAAAATTCGATGATTACGAAGAAAAAGAGGTGACATGCGCGGGGCGTCTGATGGCTTTTCGGCATATGGGCAAGGCTTCTTTTGTAGATATACAGGACAAAGAGGGGCGTATACAGCTCTATGTGCGAAAGGATACCGTGGGCGAAGATGTTTATGCCGATTTTCTTACATTCGATATAGGAGATATCTTGGGTGTTGAGGGAACGGTGTTCAAAACCAGACACGGGGAGATTTCGATCAAGCTTACGCGCATTGAACTGCTCTCAAAATCGTTGCAGGTTTTACCGAACAAATTTCATGGCTTGAAAGATGTGGATTTGAGGTATCGCCAGCGTTATGTTGATCTCATCGTTAATCCCGATGTTGCGGAAACTTTCAGAAAACGCGCAATGATAATCAAGGAAATCAAACGCGTTTTGGAGGAAGATTACGGATATTTGGAAGTCGATACGCCGGTTCTCACTACCATTGCCGGCGGCGCGAATGCTCGTCCGTTCAAAACGCATCATAATACGCTCGATTTGGATATGAAGCTCAGAATTTCAAATGAACTTTATCTCAAACGCCTGATTGTGGGCGGGCTGGACAGAGTATATGAAATGGGGAAAATGTTTCGAAACGAGGGTATGGACAAGAATCACAATCCGGAATTCACATCAATGGAATGTTATATGGCATATGGCAATATGGAATCTGTCATGGATCTCACAGAACAGATCATTTCAAAGGCATGCATGAAAGTCAACGGAACGATGAAGATTGAGTATCAGGGCAAGCAGTTTGATCTTGCTCCGCCTTGGCGAAGACTCGATATGGCGGATGCGGTTAAGGAAATTATCGGAGTGGATTTTGCGAAAATCACAACCGATGAGGAGGCTCGTGATGCAGCCGTTTCAAAAGGCATGGATAAGGATGCCGTAAAAGCTTGGACACGCGGTAAAATTTTGGCTGAAATGTTTGAGGAGTTTTGCGAAGATGTGCCGGGCTATTTAGACGGACCGGTATTCGTGACAGGACATCCCGTTGAGATTTCGCCGCTTGCAAAGCGTGATCCGGAAGACCCGCGCAAAACGCGTCGTTTCGAGGTTTATATCAACGGCTGGGAGATAGGTAATGCGTTCTCCGAGCTCAATGATCCTATAGATCAATACAATAGATTTAAGGAGCAGCAGGCACAGCTTGATAAGGGTGAAGATGAAGAGGCGCATCCTATGGATGAGGATTTTGTAAATGCGCTTGAGGTGGGATTGCCGCCTACCGGCGGGCTGGGAATAGGCATTGACCGCGTTATCATGATATTGACCGATTCCCCTACCATCAGAGATGTGATTTTATTCCCGACAATGAAGCCGATAGATAAATAAATCGGATGTTTTCAGGCTTTAAAAGACTTGTGTATTCAAGGTTTTTGAATTGCGCAGATGAATCAGTTTTTTAATGAGGACTTTTTCTTCAGAAGTTATTCTGAAGAAAAAGTCCTTTTTATTAAGGTTCTATGTCAAATGTTGGGGTAGTGCCGCAAATATGATAAAAATGTAGAATCACCGGAGTAAAATTCGGTGATTTTCGTTTATTGTTAAAATACATTCACCATATTTAGCTTTTATGATATTTTACAAACAAAAATACCAGCTTATATTCAAAAAAATGATAAGAAAATATAGGGATTATCAATAAGCCTTATAAGTTTTCTCTTTATCATAAAATTTATAAAATCTAATAAAATAAAAATCAAATGTTTAAGTACTGCTTTTTTGTCATTATCTTTAAATTTTGGATCATACTGATACGGAGAAATATTTTATCTTTATCTATTTTCAGGCAGGATTTAACAGTGTTTTCAAGCAGATTCCCAATCTGTTTCATCTCAGCGGATTGCTACTTTTAGTAACCCTGCCATTTTAGCAATTCTATTTAGTGGCAAATAATAACAGAATTGTTTCGCACATTCACATCTAATCAATTTGTCAAGTACGAATTCTGATGTTTATTTTGACATTTTCTGTAGTGTTCAAAAGAAAAAATGTTTTATAAAATATGCATAGGCAATTGTATTATTGTCTTAAAAAATACTCACAGGGGGGTAAAAAATATGGGAACAGAAAAGACAGCTCCTGTAATGGAACTATGCAAATACTGTCAGAGGCAAAGAGAATGATGTTTTGTTAATATAAAAATTACCAAAATAGACATAAAGAATAAAAGTAATATAAAAAAGGATATTAACAAAAAATAAAAAGAGAGATGTGATTATTTACGGTAATTGAAAGTAGTGAAATGATTTTTTATAGTTAATTTAAAACGAGGAGGCATATTTAAAAAATGAGAAGTAAAAATAATCGATTAATTTCATTTCTTTTAACTTTAGTTATGATTGCAAGTTGTCTTCCTTTGCACGGCATTGAAGCAAAGGCTGATTCGGTACAAAATTCTTCGGGAGGCGTTGATGTGCTTGATGCTTTGGGTATAAATTCCAATGAGGCACCGAAAGGTTATGATCCTAACAGTGTAGATAATCCTTACGGCAGGAATACAATAGAGGTAACACCTGTAAAGGAATTATATACTATAGGAGTTGAGCCTTTGAAGCCGTATGATGCAGCATTGGATGCAACCATAAAAACAGATCAATATGATCAAAGTCAGACCGGGGAGACTAAACAGAGCAAAGTTAAGGACATAAGCGGTGTTAAATTGGAATACAATTTATACGGTCATAATAAATGGAAAAAAGCCAATACCGCTGAAATAATGAAAGACGGTCGCAATAATGCAATTATAAGTAATGGGGATACAAAGATTAACGGGGAATACACCGTAATAAATAAGGGCGATCATAAAGAAGGAGAGAAGTATAATACGGAAGGCTATTTGTCGTCTGTGAGAGATATGAGCACAACATTTAAAGAATCAGGCAATTCCTTTAATTTCGCCATGTCGTCGGTGGCAGCCGGAAATTTTGACGGAAACAAGAAAAGCCTGCAAGCTCAGACGGCGACGGTTTATGCCGGAGATTATAACAGTAAGGGAGGAGTATATCTTCGTTTCGGAAACACGGATGGTGATCCGGGAAAAGGTCAGATAGAACTGCTTTCAAGCAAGAAAGAAATAGGGAATCCGAATCTGAAGTCTGTAGGAGAAAGTGCCAATGCATCAGGGTTGGTAGAAAACTTTTCGGAAAATCCTTATCAGTTAAAAAATTATCTTCAAGTCGCTACAGGTGACTGGAATGGAGACGGAACAGACGAGGTGGCGGTGTATGTGCCGGAACTCGGAAATTCTCGAATAGTTGTCTATTCACTTCAGATTACGAGCAGTGACGATCCTAAAGAAGCATATAAAGATGCATCCAAGTGGAAGGTTGCATGGACTTATCCTTTAAATGAGGGGGATGTTGTATCAAACATGGTATCCCTTGTAAGCGGTGATGTTGATGAGGACGGTATAGATGATCTTGCGTGTACTTGGGGATATTATTACGGACCTGAGCAAAATAAAGGATCAAGAGCCGTTGTAATGTTCGGAGGTAAGGGAACCGAAATACTTAAACGTTCACAGGAATTTCCGTTAAATTACGGAACGAGCAATATAGTTAGAGCCTCTTTTGTCTTTGGAGATTTAGCCGGCAACAAGAAGGAATCTTTAATCCTTTGCGGGCAGTCGGATGCCGATCTCAAGGCGGGCAATACATATTCCCGCTATGTTGCGATGTACAACTGGGACGGCAAACAATTTAAATCTTCCGTTAACCGAAACTTCAATTTATTTGAGAAAAAAGACAATAAATACGTATGGGCTGCGATGGATGATAAGCATAGAGACGGTGAGGCTCAAAGCAAATTTTATTCATTGCCTCTTTGTATAGCAAATACTGCTATTATAAAGCGCGGTATATCGGAAAAAAGCCGCGGAGACCTTTTGTATTTTGACAGTTTGGTTGTTTCATACGGAAAAAATGGATTAAATCTTGATGAAGCTTGGGATGCAAGTGGAGTAATGACAGATTCCCCAAATACCGAATATGTGGAATACGATGCGGTCGGGGGAGATTTGGTCGGAAAGACCGGCGCATCTTCAGTGATGACACTGTCACAAACGTTGTCTAAATATGATGAGGCGGAAGTTTCATATAACGAGGTGGGCAAACACGAAGAACCCGTATATGAAAAAATAGCTTATTATAAAAACTGGATACATGCACTTTTTAAACTTAATTCATACAGGTGGGTTTTTAAGGGTACGAAAACTGTTGAAGATCCGAAAAAAATTGATGTAAAATATAACAAGCTTAAGCCGGCTGTCACCAAAATGGTTGTGGTAGATAGAACCGGAAAGGGTGATAACGGAGGTTACTACGTAAACAGCAAACAAGTAAACAGCTCATATGCCATTTGTCTTGCAAACACGGATAATGATTCGAGCTATATGAACTATAAAGGGAAGCACTATTTTACATATACAGACCCGAAGATTCTGGCAGTATTGGCATCTCCGCCATATTTCAAAGATCTTTTAAACAGAGATGATCTTTCGGGGAACTATGCGGAATCCACAACAAGTTATTCGAGTACTAAAGGGCATGGAAGCGGTTCGTCAAACTCTGCGACTATAACAGTCGGAGCATATGTGTCATTTGAACAGGAAGTTTCGATTTTCGGTATTAAGATAGGTCAGGTGGAAGCGGAAGCGACGTTTACAAAAGGCTTTACATGGGAAACTGAAAACACCTCGACTGTCGAACAGACTGTTTCGTACAATGCAAGTGCCGGTGAAGATAAAGTGGCATTCTATTCAATACCTATGGAAATATATGAGTATACATCATATATACCTGACGGTAAAGGTGGATATGATGAGGTTTTGACGACAGTAAACAAGCCTCACGAGGCTTGTGTAAAACTGCTGGGGTTAGATGAGTATGAGAACATAGCGAAAGATTACAGTGTTCTTCCGAAGGTTTCCGACAGCGTTTTAAAGCATGAAATAGGAGATCCTTCGACATATCCTACAGATCCTGACAGCTATGGGAGTAAACTTGTAGCGAAATATGAAGGTACTCCTTCTTCAGTAGGATACACCTCGAAAGCAGGTGGAGACAGTATAAGTCAGGAAATTACAATGACTAAAGAGAAAAGGAATTCTTTTACAGACTCGACAAGTATTGAAGCAAAAGCGGGAGCAGGAGCGGGCGGTATCACTGTCGGTGTTGTTGCGGGTTTTGAAGGCGGAGTCGGAACTGTAAAAATAAGTACGGAGGGAAACTCTTTTTCCGGAGATATGCAGGCGATGCCTATGGAAGCAAAACCTTATGGTTATGGCATGAACTGGCGTATATTCTGTCATAGTTATAAAGAAGGAAAAACTTCGTTCCCTGTTGTCAATTATGCAGTTTCAGAGGTGAGTCAGCCGTCATCGCTACCGGAAGATTTTAAACAGAATATATCGGAGACTACATCCGAGTCGGTAACTTTGACTTGGAGTTATGATGAATTTGTTTCGGGTTTTCAACTGTACCGATATTATGAATTTCCTGATGGAGGGGGAAGTTATAAATTAGAATATGTACCTTTCTCTTCAGGAAAGAAAGAAAGTGACGGAACTTACACATTCTCATACACTGATAAAGGACTGAGTCCATATACGGAATATAAATATCAAATACAAACTGTAAATGCCAATAATGGTGAATCTACAAGTATATATAGCGAACCTATAGTTTGTCGCACAAAAACTGAAGTCGGTTATCCT
>CAUUCX010000023.1:0-10434 GCA_963543615.1 uncultured Eubacteriales bacterium
ATTCGCTCCACATTGATTGTCGGATTTCCGGGGGAAGCGGAGAAAGAATTTGATGAGCTTTTAGATTTTGTAACCGAATACAAGATTGAGAGATTGGGTGTGTTTGCGTATTCGCGTGAGGAGGGGACACCTGCAGCGGATATGGACGGACAAATAGATGATGGTGTAAAAGATGAACGTTTGGACGCTATAATGCGTAAACAGATTGAAATATCCCTTGATAGAGGTTATAGTTGAAAATTATGAGGGTGACGGCAGTTATATAGGACGTAGTCGCTATGATGCCCCTGAAATAGATAATTCGGTTATTTTTAAGTCGGGTTTCGAGTTGGAAATCGGCAGTATCGTTGATGTTTTGATAGAAGATGCCTTTGATTACGATCTTGTAGGCAGAGTTGAACGGAGAGAAGAATGAATTTACCAAATAAACTGACGGTCGCTCGCGTACTTGCGGTTCCGGTTTTTTTGATTTTATATTTGAAAGCATTTTATATGGCTGCGTTTGTTGTGTTTGTTTTAGCATCATTTACCGATTTGCTCGATGGCAAAATAGCCAGAAAGTATAATTTAATAACGAATTTCGGCAAGATAATGGATCCGCTTGCGGATAAAATTTTGGTTTATTCAGCATTTTGTTGCATGGTTCAAATCAATCTTATGCCGAGTTGGATGCTTGCGGTGTTTTTGGCAAGGGAATTCCTTATAGCCGGAATCAGAACGGTTGCGGCATCTCAAGGGATTGTAATTGCAGCCGGCTTGACCGGAAAAATAAAAACCGTATTGCAGATGATTGCAGTGCCGCTGCTGATTCTTTCATCGGCATTACCGCATCATTATATTATATTGTTCGGGCGAATTTTCTTATGGGCTTCCTTGATTATGACCGTGGTTTCCGGCATCGATTATACTTACACGAATCGAAAGGTGTTTTCCGATTAATTCGGTGATTTGCCGCCGGTTCAGATCCGGTTTTTCGAGAGTTTGAAGTTGTTGGAGGAGATATGAAAGCTGCAATTTTTTCTATCGGAACAGAAATTTTATTTGGTGAAATTGTTAATACCAATTCGGTTTATCTTTCTAAAATGCTGAATTTACTCGGAATAGACGTTTTGTACCACCATACGGTGGGGGATAATCCTGAACGCTTAAAAAATCTTCTGTCCGAAAGTTTTGAAAAAGTTGATCTGATAATTACAACCGGAGGGCTCGGACCTACGCAGGATGATCTTACCAAAGAGATAATTACCGATTATTTCGGTCTTGAATCCGAATTAAATCAGGAAGCGATGGATATCATAGAGGAAAATTATAAACGCAGAGGTGAAACAATGCCTGTAAGCAATGTTAAACAGGCAATCGTACCTGTAGGATCGAAGGTGTTTTTGAATTATAACGGTACAGCACCGGGATTTGCTGTAGAATGTGGCGGTAAATTTGCCATGGCTTTTCCGGGACCGCCGCATGAAATGATTCCCTTGTTTGAAAAATACGGTTTATCGTATTTGGAGGACAAATGTTCCGGCAAATTGTATTATAAAACGATCAGAACTTTCAATATCGGAGAATCAACCCTTGAAGAAAAGTTGTTGCCTTTGATTGATGCGCAAACCGATCCTACGATCGCCACATATGCAAGTGAGGGAGAGTCTCAAGTACGGATAGCATCAAAACGCGCGAGCGAAGTCGAGGCGCGAAATGCCGTGGATGATATGCTTGACAGAGTTTTGGATTTGGTGGGTGAATATGTTTACAGTACCGAGGGGGAAGAATATCACGATGTGGTTGCTGAAAAACTGATTGCCGACAATATAAGTATTTCGATTGCGGAAAGTTGTACCGGAGGATTGTTTGCAAAGACATTGACCGACCACCCGGGAATCTCATCGGTTTTTGATCGTTCGTATATAACCTATTCCGATAATTCGAAAATTGAAGAATTGAATGTCAATCCGGATACAATCAGGAAGTTTACCGCCGTTTCGCGTGAGACCGCAAGGGAAATGGCATTCGGTTTATTCCAAAGAACAAACAGCAGGCTTTGCATTGCCGTTACCGGATATGCCGACAGTGTAGATATATGTGATGATGCCGGAACAAATCTGTCAGGTTTAATTTATATAGCGATGCTTTTAGATGGGGCAGTATATGAACGCAAAATCGACAACTATTTCAAGAATCGCAGTTCCAATCGCAATTGCGCGGTTTTGAATATGCTGGATCTGATATATAAACATATATGAGCCATCAATCTCAATAACAATGCAAATTTCACAAGGCTTTAATCTCATTCGCTCATTCCGACTTGGAAAATTTTGTATATTTTATCTTGACGTGCAGGGAAGCTTGTAGTAGACTGTACGAAATGGTAATATATGGAATATAACATCCGGTATTTTTTTCTTGACTATCATGCATAAGTAATGTATCATTTCCATGAGAACAAATGTTCACATATTTTAATACTTGTTAATGGAGGTTGAAATGGATAAAAAAAATTCAACGACTGATAAATTTTCAGAAAGAGATAAAGCCTTACAGGAAGCGCTTGATCAGATAAATAAGCATTATGGGAAAGGTGCTATCATGCGTTTGGGTGATGACAGCGCAAGAACCGAAATTTCAGCCATTTCTACAGGATCCATGAGTTTGGATATTGCCACGGGGATTGGCGGGATCCCGAGAGGCAGGATTGTTGAAATATACGGTCCCGAATCATCGGGCAAGACAACCTTGACTCTACACATGGTTGCCGAGGCACAGAAGTCCGGCGGGCAGGCGGCTTTTATTGATGCCGAACATGCTCTTGATCCGGCATATGCGCGGAATTTAGGTGTAGATATTGATAATCTGTTGGTTTCACAGCCCGACACGGGTGAACAGGCATTGGAGATTTGTGAAATGCTCGTTCGTAGCGGTGCGGTTGATATTATCGTTATCGATTCCGTTGCCGCATTGGTTCCTAAGGTTGAAATAGAAGGGGATATGGGAGACAGCCATGTGGGTTTGCAGGCTCGGTTGATGTCGCAGGCATTGAGAAAATTGGCGGGAATAATCAACAAGTTTAACACTTCCGTGATCTTTATAAATCAATTGCGAGAAAAAGTTGGTGTGGTCTATGGCAGTCCGGAGGTCACGACCGGGGGGCGAGCTCTGAAATTCTATTCAACAATGCGACTTGATGTTCGTAGGGTTGAAACGATTAAAATGGGAGATCAGATACTAGGTAACCGCACCAGGGTGAAAATCGTTAAGAATAAAGTGGCGCCGCCGTTTAAGCAGGCTGAATTTGACATAATGTACGGTCAGGGGATTTCTCGTTCGGGAGATGTGCTGGATTGTGCGGTTGCTGAAAAAATCATTGAAAAATCAGGGTCGTGGTACAGCTATGATAATAGTAAAATAGGGCAAGGACGGGAAAATGTAAAAATCTACCTTGAATCAAATCCGGATATAATGCAGTCTATCGAAAAAAAGTTGATAGACAGTCTCAAAAACACTTCCACCGATACAAATGATGAGGAAAATACATCAAATGTTACAGACATGCCTCCAAGCGATGATGACGGCGTTATTATAGAATGATGTATTGACAATAGCCTTGCGGTATAGTATCATTGCAATGTTAAGCCGCACGAAAAGGGTAAAATTAAGAGCATATTGCCACCCTGAACGGCGAGAATGTTTTAGGAGGAAGTATATATGTACGCAATTATTAAAACCGGAGGTAAGCAGTATCGCGTTGAAAAAGGTGATATTATCTCTGTTGAAAGATTGAAGCAAGAGGAAGGCGATAAGGTCGTATTTGATGAAGTGCTGGTTATCGGAGCCGGTAATGATATCAAGATAGGAAATCCTTTTGTGGATGGAGCAAAAGTATTCGGTGAATTGCTTGAAAATGGAAAATCCAAGAAGGTGATCGTTTTTAAGTATAAGGCGAAGAAACAGTATAGGAAAAAGCAAGGACACAGGCAGTTGTTTTCCAAGGTGGAAATAACCGGCATAGGTGAAGATACACCGAAAGAGAAAAAAGCACCTGCAAAAGCTGATAAGGATTTAGCTGCTAATGAGGTCACTTCCGATACTGTTGATAAAAAAGATGGTGAAAAGAAAAAGACCCCATCGTTGAAGTCGATGAGAAAACAGGAGCTTATTGATTTTGCTAAAGCCAACAATATAGATATTGATGAGAAAGCGACCAATGCGGTTCTCATTGAAACTATTGAAGCAGCTCTTAAATAGTTTGTAAGGTTTTACTTTTGGATTTTAATCCAAAGTATGGATAGTTTGACATGGGAGGTGAGAGATAATGGCAAGTAAGAAAGGTGTGGGAAGTTCCAAGAACGGTCGAGATAGTCGTTCCAAGAGATTGGGAGTAAAGACCGGTGATGGTCAGTTTGTTACGGCAGGCAGCATAATCGTAAGACAACGCGGAACAAAGATTCATCCCGGTAACAATGTTGGAATCGGAAGCGATGATACATTGTTTGCCACTATCGACGGTGCGGTTAAGTTCGAACGCATGGATAAGGCGAGAAAGCAAGTTAGCGTATATGCTAAAGAAGCTTAATTGTTTGCTCGATTATTTGCCCCTATGCTCATAGGGGCTTATTTTTTATGGAGTAGTAAATGTTTGTTGATAAGGCTGAAATTCATATCAAATCCGGCAAAGGCGGCGATGGCGCAGTTTCTTTCCGAAGAGAACCTTTCGTGCCCGAGGGAGGGCCCGACGGTGGAGATGGCGGAAAAGGCGGCGACATCGTATTTGTGTGCGATCAAAATATGCGAACTCTAATGGATTTTAGATATAAAACAAAATATCAGGCACAAGACGGTGAAAACGGTAAAAAAAAGAAATGTTTCGGCAAAAATGGGGAGGATTTGATCATAAAGATCCCTGCCGGTACAATTATAATCGACAAGCAAACCGGAAAAGTTATGGCGGATATGCTGGTGCATGAACAGCGATTTGTAGCGGCAAAAGGAGGCAAAGGAGGCAGAGGAAATACAAATTTCAAGTCCTCAACGCGCAGAGCACCGGATTTTGCCACATTGGGTTCATTGGCTGAAGAAAGATCCGTCATTTTGGAAATGAAATTGATTGCCGATGTCGGGTTGGTAGGCTTCCCCAATGTGGGGAAATCTACATTGTTATCCGTTACGACCGCTTCAAAACCGAAAATTGCCAATTACCACTTTACGACAATTGCGCCCAATTTGGGAGTTGTACAAAGCAATAATTTTCAGTTTCTAATGGCGGATATTGCGGGAATAATTAAAGGTGCGCATAGCGGATTGGGTTTGGGGCATGAATTCTTGAAACATATCGAGCGTACAAGAATTTTGATCCATGTTGTAGATGTATCGGGAATTGAGGGGAGAGATCCTATTGAAGATTTTGAACTTATAAATGAAGAATTGCGTTTATATGATCCGGTATTGGCGGAAAAACCGCAGCTTGTAGCTGCCAATAAAACGGATTTGCTGTTTGACGACGAATCCAAAAAAAGATTTGAAAAATTTATAGATGTCGTTGAAAGTAAAGGATACAGAGTTTTTCCGATTTCCGCAGCCACAAAAGAAGGTGTTTCAGAGTTGATTACAGAGGTCACCAGAATGTTGAATTCCTTGCCTCCGGAAAATCCGATATATGATTTTTATGAGTTTGATGATAATGAGCGAAAAGAGGAAATCGTTTCGATAAATGCTTCATATTCAAAAGATGAAGATGTTTTTGTTTTAGATGGAATACAGCTCAAGAGAATAGTTAATGCGACAGATTTTAATGATATGTCGGCGCTTAGATATTTACAAAAATATCTTGAGAAAAAGGGTGCTATAGACAGCCTCAAGAGTATGGGACTCAAAGATGGCGACAGTATACGCATAGCTGATTTTGAGTTTGAATATTTTGACGAATAGTTTTACACCGACGAGGGGTTCAAGATGCTGAAAATCCGACTTACACATGATGAAATCATAGACATTATGCACAATTACGGAACGCCGGATCGCGTTATACGGCATTGTGAAAAAGTTGCTTCCATTTCATTGAAATTGGCTACAAAACTGAATCATTCCGGTTATGATTTGGACTTGGATCTAATACATAATGCGGCATTACTTCACGATATTGCAAAAATTTACATAAAACACGAACAGGTCGGTGCAGATTATATATATGATTTAGGAATGCATGACATCGCGGAAATTGTAAGAAAACACACAACACATGTACTACCCCTTAATGCGAGTGAACTGAAAGAAGTTGATGTGGTCTGCATAGCCGATCGACTTGTAATTGAAGATTTCTATGCGGGTTTTAATGCGCGCATGGAGTATATATTGCGGAAAACGCTGATTCCTGATGAAGTCATGGATATCATGCATGCTCATATTAAAAATACCGAGAATCTGATTATGGAAATCGAATCCATATTGGGAGTTTCCTTTGATGATCTTTTCCAAAAATCAAATCCGAAATAAGTATTGGGAATTTGCAAAAAGAAATCCCTTGAATTGATTGACATTTTTTTACAATCGATGTATCATCTAATTGTAAATATTTACCATCGCGTGAGAATCTTTATAATTTCTATGAGTGAATTTATTTTAATGCGAGGATTGGGTTGAATATGAGAGATGATACGAATATTATGATGGATCATATAGATGAAGTTCCCGAGAACGATAGAAATCGACGAAGGATGCATAGGTGCTTAAAAAATACACTGCTGAATCGCAGGTATTTATATGCTCATAAAAAAATGATATTCAGTTTTTTGGTCTTGCTTATCGTAGCAGTTGCGGTGATTATAAGCTACAGCAAAGAGGGGGGTGATTCTCTTTCCTCCGGCGATTCCTCAAGTGAAATCACTGAAATTCAAACGCAAGATGAGGAATCGAGGGATATTGCAAAAATAGTAGTTGATATTTCCGGTGCCGTAAAAAATCCGGGAGTTATTTTTTTAGACGAGGGCAGCCGAATTTACGAGGCCATCGAAAAGGCGGGAGGTCTTGCCGATGGAGCCGATCTTACATATATAAATCAAGCTGAAATAATCAGTGACGGCGAGAAAATTCATGTCCCTAAAAGAAATATAGGTGAAGACGAAAGAGAAGCGGAATATACGGAGCTACCGTTAAACAACGATAAGATAAACATCAATACCGCCGATCTTGTAAAATTGCAGGAAATCAACGGGGTGGGGCCTTCAACGGCGGAGAAAATAATAAATTATCGTCAAAAGGAACATTTTCGAAAAATTGAAGATATTAAGAATGTAGACGGTATAGGTGAAAAGACCTTTGAGAAACTGAAAGATCATATTTGCGTATAGCTTGTAATGCTTTTTTCTTTGTGATAGACTGTAAAACGCGTTTCATAGTACGATATTTGACATGGAGAATTTCAATGATTACCGAGGAAAAGATTGCAAGAATTAACGAACTTGCTCGCAAATCAAAATCGGCTGCAGGTTTGACTCCGGAAGAAAAAGCGGAGCAGGATAGATTGAGAAAAGAATATATTGCCGCTTTTAGAAAAAATCTGAAAGCGCAACTCGATATGATTGAAATAGTTGACGATAATGACAGTTCATCGATCAACTGAAATACATGTAAATATTTGTTGCTTTGAAAAATCGTATTGATTTTTTGTTTATATCCGCTTACATAAGGTATATATGAGTTGCGTGATATATTGTTAAATACAAGGGAGCAATTATGCGAAATGTTTATTTGGATTATTCAGCAACAACACCGGTAAAAAAGGAAGTATTGGAAGCGATGCTACCTTTTTTTAGTGAAGATTTCGGCAATCCGTCCAGTGCTTATTCTTTAGGAGAATACACGAAGTCGGCACTGTCGAATGCACGCGAAAATATTGCAAATGTTCTCAATGCGAAAGCGAATGAGATTTTTTTCACTTCATCCGGAACCGAGGCGGATAACTGGGCTATAAAAGGTGTTGCGGATGCTCTTAAGTCAAAAGGCAATCATATTATAACCTCAAAAATAGAACATCATGCTGTTTTACACACTTGCGAATATCTGGAAAAGCATGGATTTGATGTGACTTATTTAGATGTTGACAGTGAGGGTTTTGTAGATCCGGAAGACTTAAAAGCAGCAATTACCGATAAGACGATACTTGTGAGCATTATGTTTGTTAATAACGAAGTGGGCACCGTTCAGCCGATAAAACGGCTTGCCGGCATCGCAAAAGACAAGGGCGTTTTATTTCATACGGATGCCGTGCAGGCGCTTGGGAATCTTCATATTGATGTAAAGGATATGGGGGTTGATTTATTGTCGATTTCAGCTCATAAAATATACGGACCAAAAGGTGTGGGCGCTTTATATATAAAATCAGGGACGAAGTTGAGTAATTTTATGCATGGCGGAGGACAAGAAAATAAAAGGCGTGCCGGCACGGAAAATGTCCCCGGCATTGTGGGATTCGGTAAGGCGGCAGAACTCATTTCCGCTGATATGGATGCACATATTGAGCATATTACGGAATTAAGGAATTATTTTATTGATGAAGTTTTCAAAAAGATTGACAATGTGAGATTAAACGGAAGCAGAGAATGTAGACATCCCGGGAATGTAAATTTCTCCTTTGAATATATAGAGGGAGAAGGAATTTTATTACTTTTGAATATGAAAGGGATTTCAATTTCAACGGGTTCCGCCTGTAATTCGGCTTCATTGGAGCCGTCACATGTGCTGTCCGCGCTTGGAATCCCGGTGGAAGTGATTCACGGTTCGATAAGGTTCACCATCGGTGACTTTACGACCAAAGAAGATTTGGATTATGTGTTGGAGAATTTAACGGAAACCGTCGATAAACTCAGAAGCATATCCTCAGTTTCCGCACAGAAAGGTTGGTAATATAATATGGCTATGTATAATGATAAAGTCATGGATCATTTTATGAATCCGCATAATGTCGGCGAGCTTGAGTCACCGGACGGGGTAGGTGTCTATGGCAGTCCCGTCTGTGGTGATATGATGCAGATTATGATTAAGGTGGAAGACGAGAAAATTGTAGATGCAAAATTCAAAACATTCGGCTGCGGCAGTGCTATAGCATCTTCAAGCATTGCGACTGATATGATCATAGGGAAAACCATTGATGAAGCACTTGATATAACAAATAAGACGATAATTGATGAATTGGGAGGTCTTCCCCCTGTTAAGGTTCATTGTTCCGTACTCGCGGATCATGCGATAAAATCCGCTATCTATGATTATGCCAATAAAAACGGTAAAACCTATGAAGGTTTGAAGGGATTTGATCCGAATGAGGAAGAGGATCATCACGATGTTGAACAGCCGGGTGAGTTCTGTGGATGTCACAAATAAGGTTATCTTGGGTTTCAGCGGCGGTGTGGACAGTACCGCCGCTGCTTTATTATTGCAAGAAAAAGGATATGATGTAATAGGGGTTTACCTCGATACTTTAGATATTTCCGCTGCTGAAAAACAAGAGAATATCAACAATGCAATAAGGATTGCCGATGAAATAGGCATCGAATTGCGCATTCTGAATATCGCAAGCAAATTCAATGAAATCGTCATTAAAAACTTCTGTGAAAAATATGCTTCGGGAGCAACGCCAAATCCTTGCATAATTTGCAATCCACATGTAAAGTTTAATTCTTTGTATAAAATTTCCCTTGAGGAAAATGCGTATATTGCAACAGGACATTATGCACAAATCACAAAGATAATCGGCAGATACTATATTAAGCGGGGAGCAAACGGTAAAAAAGACCAATCATATGTTCTCTATAGATTGCCGCAATGTATATTAGAACGTCTGATATTTCCTCTGGGTGAAATCGAGGATAAAGATGTGATGCGCGATATGCTTAAAAAACGGGGATTAAGCAATTATAATAAAAAGGACAGTCAGGAAATTTGTTTTATGGATAATGCGGAAGACAGGGCTTCATTTCTATTAAGGAACGGTTATCCCATTCAACCGGGGAATTTTATTGATGCCTGCGGCAAGCCGTGCGGACATCACAAAGGTATCAGCGAGTACACCATCGGACAAAGAAAGGGGCTTGGAATATCATTCGGATATCCTGTTTTCGTAACTGAAATAGATCCTGTTAAAAATACTGTGAAACTGGATAGCGAATGCAATTTATTCAAAAGTAAAGCGATTTGCGGCAATGCTTATTTCCCATTGAGCGATTCCTCGAAAATCCCGATAAATCTGAAAGGTGGAATCGTCAATTTGAAAGGGAAAATAAGATATGCCGCAGCGCCTGCGGATGTGATTTGCATTGATGAGATGGGTGAGAAGCATATTAAAATCACTTTTGCTGTTCCTCAAAGAGCGCTGACTCCTGGGCAATCAATTGTTCTTTATATTGACGATATAATCGTTGGCGGTGCTATAATAGAGGAAAGCGCTTAATC
>CAUUCX010000024.1:0-10319 GCA_963543615.1 uncultured Eubacteriales bacterium
GATTTTGAAGAATTCGATTCACATCTTTTGTGGTCGCAAAGAATTGCCTGTATTCTTCATTTTCTTCAAAATTAAAGTAGGCGGTATTTTCATAATAGCGTTTGCCGAACTCTTTTAGAACCCATGTTTTTCCTACCTGACGCACACCTTCCAAAATAAGCGGTTTGCGGTAAGGTGAATTTTTCCAATTTAGTAAATTTTGCAGGACAAAGCGTTCCATTAAATCAGCTCCCCTCATTTTTATTGCAGTTTTGTCACAGATAATCACATTTTTATTGATAATAATGTGTATAAAATCACACTTTTATTATATTTCAGTTCAATTCAATTTGCAAGCCTGATTGAGTTTCCAAAGTTTTGAAGCATCTACAAAAACTCAACTTTTGTAGAAAAGGGGAGCCGCACTCCCGCTCGCATCAAAAATGCATATGCCATTGACAATTTGCTTGAAAGGAGGCATATTTTTTATAAAGAGACCTTGCATGAGTCGGGGGATCAAAAATAAGCTTATTCCTCGGAAAAACAGCCCCGGCAGGGAATCATTGATTATAACGGGAAGTAGGTAGAATAAAGGAATATATACGATATGAAAGAGGCGGAGAGAGCGGTACATAAATTTAACTTTTGGGCAAAGATAAATAATGGGGTAAATATATAAGTAAGAATTATCACTTTGTGTATTGCAGCGGTGTTATAAGCGAACTTTCTTGGGTGAATTTGTTTTTTAAGTTAAAGAGAAAGGCGGTGTATTAGTGATGGAAAAGAAAGAACATGAAATCAAATACGCAAATTCCTTTAAGGAACAGTTTACTGCGAGGGGGATTATAATCGGCTCCGTGGGGGCGGTTATACTGACCTGTTCATCTATGTTTGTGGCACTTAAAATAAGTTCTCTGCCATGGCCGATTATGTTTGTGGCGTTAGTTTCGATGTTCGGGCTTAAAGCTATAGGGAACACGAATATAAACGAGATAAATGTAACACATACAGCCATGTCTGCGGGAGCTATGGTCGCCGGGGGGCTGGCATTTACATTGCCCGGCATTTGGATGTTGAATCCGAGTGCTCGGGTAAGCTCCGTAAAATTGCTGGTAATTACCGTTGGCGGTGTGGTTTTGGGCTTGATCTTTACGGCACTAATCAGAAAACACTTTATAGTAACGGCAGAGCTGCCTTATCCGATGGGGCAGGCGGCGGCGGAAACCTTAAAGGTCGGAGATCGGGGAGGTAAAAAGGCGGGAATGCTGTTCGGCTCACTGGCAGGAGCTGCGGTCTTCACCATTTTTAGAGATGCGCTGCAGAAGATTCCGGGCTTAAAACTTTTCCCATCTATGACAAAATTCGGCTCCGCAGGCGGATTGTGGTTTTCACCGATGTTGATCGCTGTGGGATATATAATAGGTCCCGTATTTATCGGAGTTTGGTTTATCGGAGCATTAGTGGGAGATGTCGGGATACTGATTTTCGGTCAGAAATTTGCAGGTCTTGATATGGGAACGGCACTCAATATCAAGGCTTCGCTCGGAATAGGCATGATGGTCGGAACGGGCTTTGCCATAGTTCTTAAAGAAATATTGCCGAGAGCAAAAGCTATATTCGCACCGATGTTCAAAAAGAACACTTTGGGGGATTCAATCGTTCCGCTTAGATGGGCTCCGTTCGCCATGGTGGTGATCGCATTTCTATTGACATTTGTTACCAAAATGCCGCTGATTGCGGCAATCGTGACGATACTCGGTGTTTGGATTGCAACGGCGATGTCATCACAGTGCGTGGGGCAGTCCGGCATAAATCCTATGGAAATCTTCGGTATAATAGTTTTAATCGCGGCAAAAGCGGCATCAAGTGTAGGACAGGTGGAAGCCTTTTTCGTTGCGGCTGTAGTTGCTGTGGCATGTGGTCTTGTGGGAGATGTAATGAACGATTTCAAGGCAGGACATATACTTAATTCCAATCCGAAAGCGCAGTGGCTGGCTGAAGTCGTGGGAGCCCTGATAGGAGCAGTGGTATCGGTTATAGTGCTTATAGTAATTTTGAAAGCATACGGACCGTCCTCTTTCGGATCGCCTATGTTCCCTGCGGCACAGGCGGGAGCTGTAGCAGCTATGGTAGGGGGGATATCTCATATGCCGGCATTTTTGATAGGTCTTGCTATTGCAATAGTTCTATATTTCTTGAGATTCCCTGTTATGACATTGGGGCTTGGCGTATATCTGCCGTTTTTCCTGTCAGCAACCGCATTTTTAGGAGGTGCACTCAGATTCATAGTAAACAGAGTCGCCCCTAAATTTGAAGATGACGGAAAGGGCTCGATTATCGCCGCCGGTCTGCTCGGAGGCGAGGCAATCGTGGGCGTCATAATTGCGCTTGTAATCGCGATAAAAATCGTAGGTGCATAAAAGCGGGTATAGAACGCAGGTGCATAAGAGAGGTGAGACATGGATATGAGGGTTATAGATATCTCGGAAATCGAGGGGATAAAGATAGGTAATGCGCAAAATGAGCAGGGAGGAACGGGTTGCACCGCCATAATATGCGAAAAGGGGGCGTGCGCGGGCGTGGATGTCCGCGGAGGCGCCCCTGCATCAAGGGAAACGGAACTCCTGAAGCCCGTAAATATGGTACAGCAAATACACTGCATTATGCTGTCGGGCGGCAGTGCTTACGGATTGGCTGCCGGCGACGGCGCAATGACTTTCTTAGAGGAGAGAGGAGTCGGTTTTGATGTAGGTGTAGGGATAGTTCCCATCGTGTGCGGTGCATCGCTCTTTGATTTGGTTGTGGGGGATCCGAAGATCAGACCCGACAAGGAGATGGGCTACACCGCTTGTAAAAATGCATTTTTGAATCTTCCGCTCAAAGAGGGAAATGCAGGGGCGGGAACGGGTGCTGCCGTGGGCAAATTTTTAGGAGTCGAGCGAATGATGAAAAGCGGGCTCGGGATTTATGCCGCCCGTATGGGCAATATCAAATGCGGTGCGGTTGTGGCGGTAAACGCCTTGGGTGATATCGTGGATATTGATAGCGGAAAGATAATAGCCGGACTCATGTCTGAAGACCAAAAAAAGCTTGTCGGAACTTTGGATGCGATGTATGAGGATATCGAAAATAACAGGAATGTATTCAGCGGAAATACTACCATAGGCTGTGTAATTACAAATGCAAAATTGAGTAAGGATCAGTGTGCAAAACTTGCGAGCATCTGTCATAACGGATATGCAATGGCGATAAAGCCGGTGCACACATCGGTTGACGGCGATACGATATTTGTGCTCGCTACGGGGGAGCATGAAGTGGCGCCCGATTCACTTGGGGCATTTGCAACTGAGGTGACGGCTCGCGCAATCAACAGAGCGGGGAGGCTTGCAGAATCTGCATATGGGCTAAAGTCGTCATCGGATTTTGAGTAATTCAGGCGTTCAGAGCTGATACGGCAATCCGTGAAAGGGAGGGATGAATATGCCGTTTGATTATACCCATTGCGATATAGCCTTTATTAACGGAAAGGTAATAACCGTTAACGAGGCTGATGAAATTGCAGAAGCGGTAGCGGTTGCGGCAAACAAAATAGTATTTGTCGGTTCCGATGCGGAGCTTAAGAATATAATCACTCGGGAAACAAGGATTATCGACCTTAAAGGGCGCACTTTGATGCCGGGGATTATAGACTCGCATTATCACCCCATATTATCGGGGCTTTTGGGAACCTCGCCGGACTCGGCTATCATAGATACCTTTACGGATAACTGCAAATCCCTAAAAGACATGTTTCAAATTTTGGATGCGGCAGTGAAGATTAAGGAAAAGGGAGAATGGATATCCATGATGGGATACGAACCGCTGCTTTTGCCCGAAAGGCGGCATCCGACCATAGACGAATTGGACGAATGCGCTCCGGAAAATCCGGTTCACTGTATGCACGGCGGGGGGCATATCTGTATGTATAACACGAAAGCTCTCGAATATCTCGATGTCTATCGTCCTGAAGATGCGAAAAAATACCCGCCGGATGAAGTCGAGGTGATAGACGGCAAGCTCACGGGCATGGTGCGTGGACACACGCATTTTTATCTCTGGGGAAAAGTGAAATATACAGAGGAGCAGCAGAAAAAAGCTGCAATGAAAGCGCAAAGAGATCTTGTTGAAAACGGGATCACATCAATACATGATTGCGGGGAGTGCGGCAAGATATCATATCATGTTATGCAGCAGCTTTGTCGCGAGCGGGAGTTCAAGGTGAGGACTTACATGATGCTCCACAGCATTTTCGGCAAATCGTATTCTTTAAAGGACAACGAATGTTTTATGAATCTCGGGCTTATGACGGGTCTCGGGGATGAGTATTTTCGCATCGGTACATGCAAGTTTATGATTGACGGCGGCTCCGGCGGTCCCTCATGTCTCACCAGAGATCCGTATACCCATGATCCCCTGCTCCCAAGAGAAGCGGGCTGGACGAGAGATGAAGTCGCAGATTATATCGGCTTGATAAATGATGCGGAGTGTCAGGCAACGGCACATGCAATCGGAGATTTGGCGATAGAGTACATGGTCGAAGGATATGAAAAAGCGTTTGCACAAAACCCTCGTCCCGACTTAAGACACAGAATAGAGCACTGCACGATAACGAATCAGGATTTGATAGACAGGATGGCAAAATTAAATATATGCCCCAGCGTAAATGCGGGAATGCTGCAAAAGCTCGGTGCAAATTATACCGAATTCTATGGAGAACGAATGAAGTACACGGTAGCTTTGAGGAGCATGATAGATGCGGGGATAATAGTCTCGATTCACAGTGATGCGCCGTCCGGCCCCTCGGGGATAGCCGTGATCGACGGAGCGGTGAACCGCTATGACCGGATCAGGGATTTTCAATGCGACCGGACTCAAGCGATAAGCGTTATGGAAGCGATACGGCTCACCACATATAATGCGGCATATGCTTCATTTGAAGAGAATATCAAGGGCAGCATAGAGCCGGGGAAATTGGCGGATATGATAGTGCTGTCGGATGATATCCTGTCGGTTCCGAAAGAAGAAATATATAAGCTGAAAGTGGAGATGACCATGATTGACGGCGAAATAATCTACAAACAGTAGTGATGATTCGGTCGAAAAAAGGAAGATTATTGATTCGTAAATTTGACTTGCGTTTGAAAAATTATCACTATATAAAATATAGTTAATAATTTAGCAAAAGTAATTGAATTTCATATGTCGCGATGATATAATCAAGGTCGATAGGCGGTTCCGGCTGTATTTTGCGGGATCTCGGTATCGACTTTGAAAAATCGAGCAGCGTTTGTTGATGCGGGGGCACATGTGTTTGTCGCATTGTGCGTCATAATTTAGATGTATCGCATGGTCGGTTTTTTTATGAGATATTTCTTTACAAAAGTCCGGCGCTATGTTTGAGTTTTAGCTGTCGGCCGTTGTAGCAGGAAAGGAGTGTTAAAATGAAAACACAGGAAGAAACAATGCGTTACAGGATGTCTTCCAGAGACGTTTTCTACGGTGGCGGTGTAGTCAATGGTGCCAGAAACATCACTTTGATGGAGGATCTTTGTCATCGCATGATGGCTAAGCTTTACGGCAATCAGGGCAGATGCACTTGTGTTGAACAGGTGAGATTGTATGATCCGATTTTTGCAGGCGACTATATTGAGTATAAGGCTCGAGTGCTTGAGCAGGATGGCAAGATTTGCAAGATCGAATGTCGTTCTTTCAAGGTTGCAGTGTTGCCGGAAGAGCCTGAGTTCCCAAGCTCAATAGATGTGCTTGAGGATCCGACCATTACGGCAGCGGTTACATTCGTATTTGAATCTCGCGAGTAATACGCGGAGGGATTATTGTTTTCACGCGATAGTCGCGGTGATGAAAGGAGAAAACATGAACAGAGCATTAACAGGGTTAAAGGTATTGGATCTTACACATGCATATAACGGTCCGTTTTGCACGATGATTTTGGCTGATAACGGTGCAGAAGTTATCAAGATCGAGCCGCCTACCGGCGATCAGTGCAGAACGTGGGGTCCTCTGGATCCGGCAACCGGAGAGAGCGGATTCTATATCTTCCTCAATAGGAATAAGAAGGGAATAACTCTAAATTTGAAAAATGAGAAAGCGAAGCAGATTTTCCTCGACATGGTTAAAGATGCGGATGTTGTTGTAGAAAATTTCAGAGCGGGGGTTCCTCAAAAGCTCGGTATTGATTATGAATCGCTTAAAAAAATCAATCCTAAAATCATCTATGCTTCGGGATCCGGATTCGGTCAGTACGGGCCGCTTTCAAACCGTCCGTGCTATGATATCGTAGCTCAATCTATGGGCGGAATGGTTAATCTTACGGGATTCCCTGAAAGCATTCCTACAAAGGTGGGTCCGTCCGTGGCTGACAATGTGACGGGCATTTACCTCTGCGTGGGCGTATTGCTCGCACTTTATCACAGAGAAAAAACAGGTGAAGGACAGCATATAGATGTAGCGATGCTCGACACCATATTCAGCTTGCTTGAGAATGCGATTGTTACTCAGACTATGCTCAATGAAACGCCGCAGAGAAACGGTAATATTGATGAATCCATCGCACCGTTCGACATTTATGAGACGGTTGACGGATACATTGCGCTGGGTGTCGGCAATGATAAATTGTTTGATGTTTTCTGCAATGTTATCGGAAAACCTGAGCTTCTCGATGATCCTAAATATAAGACAAATGATTTGAGATGCCAGAATTACAAGGGACCTGGGCTGTTGCAGGAAGTAGTGGCAGGCTGGTGTAAGGACAAGAAAAAGAGCGATATTGAGCATCTGATGGCGGAACACGGCGTTCCTTGCGGGCCTGTACTCGACATGAAAGAGGCGATCGATCATCCGCAGATTCAGGCAAGAGAGATGATGGTTCACATGGATCATCCAAAGGTAGGACCTATGTATTTCCAGGGTTGCCCTATCAAATTGTCCGCTACACCGGGCAGAGTGGAATGGGCAGGGCCTACGCTCGGTCAGCACACCAAGGAAGTTTTGGGACTTACGGATGAACAGTTAAAGCAGTATTACGATGAGGGAATACTGTAATAAAGCGGGAGGTAGAAATATGAGAAAGACAGCTTTTTTGAGCTACAATATGACTACAGCCGATGCAAACGATGCCTCAGGGATAGTTCCTATAGGCAGACAGTTTGATTTCATAGGTGATGTTGAAACTGAACTTATGATTTTGAATGACGGTGACGAGTCATTGTGCTTGGGTTATGATAATGTGAAATTTTTCGAGGATGTATATGTAGGTGATATGCTTAATTTCACCGCAAGCCTTGAGAAAGTCGGCAATACATCCCGTCAGTGCCACATTCAGGTGTACAAGCTTGCTACACCTGCGAAGAGATTGGGCGTTGCGGATGCTGAAGATACGGATATCGTTTATTTCGATGAGCCGAAACTCATTTCCGACGGTATTGTTACCTTGGTTGTAAAGAAACATTTGCAGCGCGGTGTTCAGCCCGACGGTATTGTTAAAGATCCTTGGGCTCCGCTCTAAATCGAGAACTTGCAATCCCCACCGGCGTCGCCGGTACGGCTTGGTGGGGCATTGCTTACAACTGAATAATAAGGATGCTAATTTTAGGATTTCATTGCAGGGGGACTCTTTAGTTGAGAAGGTAGAACCTGACCCGTTGAACCTGTCAGTTAACACTGTTGTAGGGAGCAATTAAAAACATTTTGCGTGTTTTGCCGAGCTTCTGCTCGGCTTTTTATTTTTCCGGAGCGGAATAGAGGCGATTAAGATGAATAAGAATGATATAGATTACAGGGTGTATCTTTGCACGGATAGAGGAGTGCTTGCAAAAGCTGCAGGTAAAAGTGCGGATTCGGTGAGTTCGGAAGATTTGTACAAGGCGGTTTGCCTTGCGGTTGCCGGCGGTGTCGGGATTGTTCAGGTGAGGGAAAAAGATGCCGCGGCAAAGGATTTTCTTGACATCGTTATGCGGCTTAAAGATATCGGAGTTCCTGTAATCGTTAATGATAGAGTTGATATTGCGATGCTGGCGGATGCGGATGGGGTGCATCTCGGGCAAAAGGATTTGCCCGCCGACAGAGTTCGCGAATTGATCGGTCCTGAAAAGATAATAGGTGTTTCCGCTGCAACCGTTGAGGAAGCGATAGCGGCGGAAAAAACGGGCGCGGATTATATCGGCTGCGGCGCTTTGTTTCCCACTGCGACAAAAGAGGAAACGAGACCGGTAAGCCGTGATTTGCTCAAGGAAATTTGTGCATCTGTGGATATCCCCGTTGTCGGAATCGGCGGTATAAATCGCGATAATGTGATGAGGCTTGCAGGAACTGGTATTGCGGGGGTGGCGGTGATTTCCGCCGTGATGGGCGCGGAAGATATTCAAAAGACGGCGGAAGATATGTATGAGGCAGGGGGTTTGTTGTGATTCTTTTTAACGGGGAAAGAGATGTTTTGCGCTCGCAGTTCGCCATTCTTAAAGGTGCGATATTCGACTTGGACGGAACTTTGCTTGATTCCGATTACGTATGGCAAAGAGTCGATGAGATTTTTCTCGGGAAACGCGGAATTGAGATTCCGGCGGATTATGCGGATGCAGTCATGCCGCTCGGTTTTTACGATGTCGCAAAATACACGATTGAGAGATTCAATCTTCCCGATGCCCCTCAATCTGTAATGGCGGAATGGATTGAGCTTGCCCGCCACGAATATGAGTATAATGTGGAACTGATGTCCGGATCACGTGAAATTTTGGAGTTTTGTAAACTGTCCGGCATGAATTCGGCTATAGCCACATCGTCAACGCGTGAACTGTTCGTGCCTACAATCAGGCGAAACGGAATTTCCCATTATTTTGAAAAAATAGGAGTCATGGGGGAAATGGAGAGGGATAAGTCCGACCCCGATGCATATGCGGAGGTTGCGGATATGTTGGGGCTTGAGGCGCTGGATTGCGTTGTCTTTGAAGATGTCCCCGAAGGGCTGCGCAGCGCTAAAACGGCAGGAGCATTTGTCATTGCATATATAGGCAAAATAGATGAATCTCGGCGCGAGGAAACGGCTTCCGAATTCATAAAGTTCAGCGATATATGCACCGATAATTACAAGGAAGTGATAGGTTTTTTAAGCGATGAAAACTCCATTTAGAATCTTTGTTTTGCAGATTGGTTGTTTTGATTGCAGTGAATTTTAACAGGAGAACGAAGTATGAGAAGCTATGGGAAAAACGAAATATCAACGGCACTTACTATCGCGGGTTCGGATTGCAGCGGCGGGGCCGGCATACAAGCCGATTTGAAAACTTTTGCTGCGCATGGAGTTTATGGCATGAGCGCCGTAACGGCACTAACGGCGCAAAATACGCAAGGCGTTACAGGTGTTTTCGATTGCAGTCCGGATTTTTTAAGATTGCAGATTGATGCGGTTTTCGATGATATATTTCCGGATGCCGTGAAAATCGGAATGGTATCAAGCAGTGCATTGATAGATGCCGTTGTTTCAGGCATAGAAAAGTGGCAGCCTCGGAATTTGATAATTGACCCTGTAATGGTTTCAACCAGCGGGCACAGATTGCTGAATCGGGATGCCGAAGCTGATCTCTTGAAAAAGCTTATCCCCATGGCTGATTTGATAACGCCGAATATATATGAAGCGGAAATATTGTCGGGCATTAAAATAAATACAGCGACTGATGTGATTGCCGCCGTGGCGAAAATTTCGGAAAGTTTTTCAGGCAGCATTCTCATAAAAGGGGGGCACAGCTTGGATAATGCGAATGATTATTTGTATCATCTGAATGAGGAGATCCTGCTGCGTGGAGAGCGCATAGATAATCCGAATACTCATGGAACCGGCTGTACATTGTCTTCGGCTATCGCCGCAAATTTGGCGCTCGGTCACGATATGATTGCTTCCGTGAAAAATGCGAAATCTTATATAACGAATGCCATCAAGGCAAATTTGAATTTGGGCAAAGGGCGCGGGCCGTTGGATCATCTGCACTCTTTGAATTTTAGATAATCCGCGGTGTATCTCGGGAGATCGTTACAATATCGTTATGTTTAGGCGGAAATTTTCCGCTTTAAGATATAATGACCACCGCAAACGACTTGAAATGTGGTTATTATATGAGATTAAATGCTCTGCGATTATTTTGCTCTTCGGGTAATGATTAAGCAAAATCGCAGATGGCGAATTATATCATAATTTCCCGAGAAATCATGATATAACGAAAGTTATAGGCATAAATGAATTACAAGAAGAAAAGGAGTATTATGAAAGGCATTGAAAACGGCAAAACATC
>CAUUCX010000025.1:0-10213 GCA_963543615.1 uncultured Eubacteriales bacterium
GACAGATTGCGTAGTATACCATGTTTTTTTTCAAAAATATGGTATACTATAATCTCCATCTGTTTTGTGTAGTTGTTTTTGTGGATTGGAGAGCCATATGCACATTTTGAAATTGATTTTTTTAATATTGCTCACAATTCCGCTGATATATCTTTCCGTCAAATTCATTTCAAATTTGGCTGATGATGTGCTCGCGAAATCGAAGGAAAACGACAAAGCATAGGGCTTGAGGAGAGCACGCAAAGCAGATTGCAAATAAAAAACAAAAAAGAAAGGTATGAATTGCCGCAATGGATAAAGGATTTTTTATCACCTTTGAGGGGCCCGACGGAGCCGGTAAGAGTACACAAATTGATAGGCTGAAACTTTTTTTTACGGAACGAGATTTGGATGTTTTATACACCAGAGAGCCCGGCGGCACCGACATAGGTGAAAAGATCCGTAAGCTGATTTTGGATAAAGAAAATATTGAAATGGAACCGGTCACGGAAGCGTTTTTATACGCGTCCGCGAGAGCGCAGTTGGTGAGACAAGTTCTGAAACCCGCTATAAAAGAGGGGAAAATCATCGTTTGCGACAGATATATGGATTCGAGCACGGCATATCAGGGATATGCGAGGGGGCTCGGTGATGCGGTCGCCGAGATAAACAAACATGCTATTGACGGCTTACTGCCGGATCTTACTTTTCTTTTTATCTTGGATCCCGAAATCGGCAAGAGTCGAATTGCGGTTGAATCATACGATAGACTGGAAAGTCAGAACTTTGAATTTCATAGGAAAGTCGCGGAGGGTTATATTGAGATTGCAAAAAATAACGACAAGCGTTTTGTCATTATAGATGCAACCAAGACACCGGATGAGATTTGGAACGAAATAAGGGGCGTGCTTGCCGATAAGTTGGGAATTTGAACTTAAACCCCAACCCTTGAACCGAAGTTTTGATTTGGAGAGTTGATGATGTTGGAATTGTTTGAGGCGACGGGAAAGAACAAACGCCTACTTGCTACACTCGAAAATATTGCAAAATCGCAAAGACAGTTTCACGCTTATATATTTTCACTTGATGAGGGCGGCTTAAATCCACAAAAAAGAGAGATAGCCAAGGCATTTGTAAAAGCCGTTTTGACGGCAGCGGGTGCGTGCGAGCATTGCCATAAAGTGGATTCCGAAAACTTCGAGGATCTTACGATGATCCGAAAAGATGATAAGGAAAATACGCTGCCCAAGTCGAAGATTGAAGCTATGCAGGATTTTTTGAGGCGAGTCCCCTTAATCTGCGACAAGAAATTTGCTATCATTGAAAACGCGGACACTCTCCGCGAGGATACGCAGAATTATTTGCTGAAGATGATTGAGGAACCGACTCCCGGCAGCATCATCGTAATGCTCTGTGACAATCATGACAGATTGATTGAGACTGTGCGGTCGCGAGCAATGCTTTTCGCTTTTGACCCGTTCATCCCCCCGGCATATATGAGGCTGGAGAAAGAGGCGGCGGCGCTCATAGCTATAGTGCTGAAGGGAAGTCCGTTTTATCAATTGAACGAGTACATACTTGAAAATATAAAGGATAGGGAACGTGCGCTTGAGATAATTGAATGCGCCGAGGTGATAGCGGGAGATTATCTGTGCGGCAGGCGTGAGGGCGAATTTGCAAGGCGAGATGCGGTTCGGCAGCGTTTGTACAGATTGATTACGGCACTTGAGGAGTCCAAACGCTCGATCAAGAGTAACACGAAGCCGGAGTATGCGTTGAAAAAGGCGATTCTGGATGTTCACGGTTTTTAATGCTGATTTTTGGAGGTTATATTATGGTGGAAGTTGCCGGTGTAAAATTTAAGGATGCCGGGAAAACATATTATTTCAGCCCCGGAGAGCTTGAGCTCACGCAGGGGATGAATGTTATAGTGGAAACATCAGGGGGTGTGGAGTTCGGGAAAGTCGTAAAAGGTAATGAAATGGTTCCCGAACGGAATATCGTAAAACCTCTGTGCAAAGTCATAAGAATCGCAACGGATAAAGACGAAAAGCATATGCAGAGCTTGCTCGACAAACGTGAGCTTGCGCTTGAAAAATGCGAGGAACAAATTGCGGATCTCGGGCTTGATATGCGTCTCACAGGGGTGGAATTCTCATTTGATAATACCAGGGTCACCTTTTATTTTACTGCGGAAGGCAGGGTTGATTTTCGGAAGCTCGTTAAGGAACTCGCTTCAGTATTTAAGATGAGGATCGAGCTTCGGCAGATAGGTGTTCGCGATGAGGCGAAGATGCTCGGCGGCATAGGTGCCTGCGGGCGTTGTTTCTGCTGTAATTCATGGATGAGCGATTTCACCGCCGTTTCGATCAAGATGGCAAAGGTCCAAAATCTGACGCTCAATCCTACGAGCATATCAGGTGCCTGCGGACGTTTGATGTGTTGCTTGAATTATGAGAATGAAACATATATTCATCTTCGCAAGGGGATGCCTAATGTAGGAACAAAGGTGCAAACGCCTGATGGAACGGGCATCGTTACGGATACGGATATTTTTAAGGATACGGTGCGCGTGCGATTGCTGCTCGATGATGATAAGCCGGTTGAGGATGATAATCTTGCAGGTGATGAGAGCGTCTACAGTAAGGATGCGATAAAGCCGATTCGCCGTGAAAAGTCGAACGCCAAGGGAAGCAGGCGCAAAAAAAACTCGGAAGTCGAGTGATTTGGTTTTTTGTTTTAATGTGGGTTGAGGAGGTGGCTCAACATGGTTTCTATGATCGATATGGTTAAAATTTTATGCGGAGTTGGAGGATTCATACTCATCATATTCCTTATAATTATGGTCAGTAATGCGATTTCAACCTTAAGGCGCTTAAATGCCGTTTTGGATGATTCAAAGATCGTAAGTGAAGCGGTTTCGAGGCGTGTGACCGAAGTGGATAATGCTATAGATTCGGTGGGGAAAAATATTTCCGCTCTACATGCTCTGATAAAGGGGAATGAGGGCGGTTTACTAAAACTGCTGATAGGGATTCCGATTTTTATTAAAGCCGTGATAAAAGCGATATTGTAATTTTGAAGCCGGAAGATTGTGTTGATTTATTTATGAAAGGAGAACGATTATGAAAGCTGTAGGAATAGTAAGAAAAGTCGATGAATTGGGGAGAATTGTTTTGCCGATAGAGTTGAGAAGGGTTCTTGGCATAGAGATAAAGGATGCGCTTGAAATATTTGTTGACGGGGAATATATCATGCTGAAGAAATACGAGCCCGCTTGTGTATTTTGCGGTAATGCAAAAAATGTTAAAAACATTCAGAACAAAAATGTGTGCGAGGATTGTCTTGCGCAGCTTCAGAAACTGTAATCCTTGATTTTCGGATATCCATTATATATTTCGAAAATCTAAAACTTCATTGTAAATAGAAGTCGAGGGGAATACAGTTTTTCAGAACAAGTTTATGCAAGGAATATTGATATAGTGTGGTTTGGAGGAATTGATGGGAACACTAATTGTTCGCAATGCGGGTCCCTTGAACGGAATTGTCGATATAAGCGGAGCCAAGAATGCGGTGCTGCCGATTATGGCTGCGACTTTGCTCACCGATGAGGAGTGCGAGATTTCCGAGGTGCCCATGCTTCGCGATGTTGAGGTTATGCTGGATATTTTGCAGAGTCTCGGCGCAACGGTCACAAAGGACAGTAAAAACGGGGTGGTTCGCGTGAAAGCGGATGGGAATCTTTTGAACAGCGCATCGTATTCGCTTGCAAAGAAGATGAGAGCATCCGTTTTGACAATGGGACCGCTGCTTGCGCGTACCGGAGTCGGCGGGGCTTATCTGCCGGGAGGCTGCGCAATAGGCACTCGACCTATTGATCTGCATCTTAAAGGGTTTAAAGCATTAGGTGCGGAAGTGAACACGGGCGAGGAATTGGGAGATACATATGTGGAAGCGCGCTCCATAGGGCTTCACGGCGCGGAAATTTATCTCGATTTCCCCAGCGTGGGGGCGACGGAAAATATAATTATGGCGGCCGTTTTTGCAGATGGGAACACCATTATAGAAAATGTGGCGCAAGAGCCTGAAATAGTTGATTTGACAAATTTCCTGAACAAGATGGGCGCTAAAATAAAAGGTGCGGGCACGGATGTCATTAAAATAGAAGGTGTGCAAAAACTGCACGGGTGCAAGTATTCCATTATTCCCGACAGGATCGAGATGGGAACCTTCATGGTCGCAGCCGCGATTACGCGCGGAGATATTTTCATAAGAAACGGCATTTCCGATTATGTGCGCCCGGTCATCGCAAAACTCAAGGAGTGCGGCGTGGTGATAGAAGATGCTGATGAGGGGATGCGCGTTAGAGGTGATGTGAATCCGATTATTTCGACCGGCATAAAGACATTGCCATATCCGGGATTCCCCACGGATATGCAGGCGCAGTTCATGGCACTTTTAACCACCGCGCACGGCTCATCCGTTGTGATCGAAACGGTTTTTGAAAACAGATTTATGCATGTAAGAGAGCTTAACAAATTGGGTGCAAGCATCACTACCAAGGGGAAGACCGCTTTAGTTCAGGGGCAGCGCGAACTCAAAGGCAGGAAAGTTGCGGCAACGGATCTTCGCGCGGGTGCGGCACTCGTGCTTGCCGGACTCGTGGCGAGCGGTAAAACCGCGGTTTCGGAAATATATCATATTGAACGCGGATACGAGAATTTTCTCCAAAAGTTCAAGGGACTGGGTGCGGATATCACCAAGGAAGAGTAATAGAGGAAGGATAAATGTATACAGAGCAATATCTAAAGCTGCTTTCAATTAAATATCCCAACGAAAAATCGGCGATAGAGGAGATTGTCAATCTCAACGCGATACTCAGCCTGCCAAAGGGCACGGAATATTATTTGAGCGATTTACACGGGGAGCATGAGGCATTCTGCCATATGGTCACCAGTGCTTCAGGCGTTATTCGCATGAAAATTGATGAAAATTTGGGCGGGATCCTGACGGATGAAAAGCGTGATATTTTAGCATCGCTCATATACAATCCGCAGGCCGAAATCTTGCGGCGCAAGGCGGAGGAGCAAAATTACGAACAATGGTGCAGGGAAACGATATTGCACTTGGTAGAAATCTGCCGCGCGGTTTCGACCAAGTACACGAGATCGAAGGTGAGGCGCAGACTTCCGAAATACTTCGATTACATTATTGATGAGCTGCTGCATGCCGATGATGAAGCAAATCGCGCATATTACTATACGGAAATCATAAATTCAATTGTAGAATGCGGCAAGGTGGATGATTTTATAATAGATTTTGCCGGAACAATTTCGAGACTTGCCGTCGATACCCTGCATATAATCGGGGATATATGGGATAGAGGGGCGCATCCCGAGCATATAATGGATTTTCTGATGGATTTCCACGATGTGGATTTTCAGTGGGGAAATCACGATATCGTTTGGATAGGTGCCGCATCAGGCAACTGGGCGTGTATTGCAAATGTTGTAAGAATGAATGTTTCATATAACAATTTCGATATGCTCGAGGTGGGATACGGGATAAATTTGCGACCGCTCGCATCATATGCCGCGGAGGTTTACGGAGATGATCCGTGCAGCTGCTTTATGCCGCACATACTCGAAAAAAACAAGATGGATCCCGTTGAGGATACCTTGGCGGCGAAGATGAACAAGGCGATTTCGATAATTCAGTTCAAGGTTGAGGGACAGAAGATAAAGGCAAATCCCGATTACGGCATGGAGTCGAGATTGCTGCTCGACAAGATGGATTTAGGCAGGGGCATTGTTGTTGTGGGGGGCGAGGAATATCCGCTGCGTGATACGAACTTCCCGACCGTTGATTCGAATAATCCTTATGCGCTCACCGAGGGAGAATTGCGGCTCATCAAATCACTCGAGGCCTCATTTGTGAACAGTGAAAAATTGCAAAGGCACATCGGCTTCATTATCAAAAATGGCGGTATGTATCGCACTCAGAATCGCATATTGATGTATCACGGCTGCATACCGATCGACGATAACGGGGATTTCTTAAAATGTCCTGTTGAAAATTGCAATCTTGCCGGCAGAGCGCTTATGGAATATTTTGATAAGCGGATCCGCGAAGAATACTATAGAGCCAGAACTGAAAGAAACGGTGAGGAGTCGGGTGCGCACAGCGGTTCGGATATAGCATGGTATCTTTGGTTGGGTAAGTATTCGCCGCTATTCGGAAAGGATCAGATGACCACATTCGAGCGTTTCTTTATTGAAGACAAAAAAACTCACAAGGAGAATACCGGAGCATATTATAAGCTGATAAGCGAGAGGGCGATCTGCGAAAAAATATTGCGGGATTTTGGACTTGATCCCGCCAATGCGAAAATCTTAAACGGGCATGTTCCCGTGAAGTTCAAAGACGGCGAAAGCCCGGTAAAAGGTGAGGGCTTGCTCTTTGTTATCGACGGCGGCATGTCCAAATCATATCAGAAAAAAACCGGAATCGCCGGATATACATTCATATTCAATTCCAGATTTATGGCGCTTGCGGAACACAAACCGTATAGACCCATTGCAGCGGACGGTTCGCAGGATTTCTTTACGCCTACCATCAAGACCGTGGAAATGCTGAAAGGGCGTATGATGATTCGAGACACCGACAAGGGCAAGGAATTGATGAAGAAAATTGGAGATCTTGAGGACTTGGTTGCCGCATATCGGAGCGGGCAATTGGAGGAAGTCTATGAGGAACGCGAGGCATATCGCGACGAATATTGATTCGCTTTAAGGCAGATTCGGTTTCGCGTAAAGAGTCCTGTTATGCGTGAATATCACATATCCCGGCTTTGCTCCGCCGGGTTTTTTTACGAATTTTGCCGGGCAATAATCTATCGGCACATTGTCAGAGGTTTTCCCCTTGCTGTGATATGCCGCAATGCTTGCAGCCCGCTTAATTACGGATGAGGGGAGTTTGTCCGGCGCGATCCCGCCCGTTCGCAAAATCAGATGAGAGCCGGGGATGTCCTTTGCGTGCATCCAAATATCGTTTTTTGCGGCCAATTTGAATGTCAGATAATCGTTTTCCGTATTATTTTTCCCAACCAAGATTTCATACGGCGCATCATCCTCGTATATGGTGTAGCGAATCGGCTCGGGTTTTACTGGCTTTTTCTTTTTTCTGCCGGGATTCCGCCTGTTTCTAATGTAGGACTGTTCGATCAGTTCATCCCTAATGCTGTCAATCGTCGCAATTTCAGCAGCTTCATCTATGAAGTTCAGCACCGATTCAAGATAATCTATTTCTTTTTGCGTATCATCCAATTGAACTCGCTTTTCCTTAAGTGCGGTCTTTGATTTCCCGTAACGCTTAAAATAATTCTGCGCATTTTTTGCAGGGGGATATTTAATGTCCAAAGGTATGCGTATATCGCTGCCGTCGTAGTAGTTTGTGAGGCTGACCTCGCTTTCTCCCGCTTTTACCATGTGCAGATTGGCAGTCAGGATTTCGCCGTAAAGTCTGTATTTTTCGCAGTTCGCGGCATCTTGCAGATCTTCCAGCAAACGCTGTTTCTTCAGATAGAGTTTTGCAAGTTTTGTGCCGACACTTTTTTTGATATCTGCGGATTTTTGGCTTACGCGGTTGGAGTCTTCGCGTTCCGTATAATATGCTTCAACGGCATCGCTTATGCTCTCGTGTTCCACGACGGTGTAATACTCATCGTAGTCGGGAATGCTAATCACATGAAAGTCTTTGATTTTTCCTTGCTCGTAATATGTGCATGGCTTAAGCCTGCGCGATATGAGGCTCTTTCTGATATTTTCAATCTCACCGTAGATATCGGCGGCACTTTCTTCCATGCTTTTATTTTCCGCGGCCTGTGAAAGATAGGCGGCTATAGCGGGTGAGATGCCCTGAATCCCGTTTATAAGAGCTTTGGCGGTATCATGCATGCTTTTCAAAATTTCAAGCAGATCGCCCTCGGTAAATGTGAAAAAATCAAATTTCTCCTGCACCGGCGGGTAGCGATATTTTATTCCGGGATAAAGCTGGCGAAGTCTGCTAACATTCGCCGAAATCCTTTTTATGCATTCCAAAATCTGATCGTTTTCCGAGTTGACCAACACGATATTGCTGTGTTTCCCCATTATTTCGATGAGCAGTTTTTTCTCGGTTATCACGCCGATCTCATTCGCGGATTCTATGGAAATTTCAAGTATCCTTTCAGTGCCGATTTGCCTGATACCCGTGATCCTGCCGCCTTGCAGATGTTTGCGAAGAAGCATGCAGAATGCGGAGGGATTTTCCGGATTTTCGGGCAATTCCTTCACCATTGACACTCGCGCAAACGACGGGTTCGCAGTCATAAATAATTTGTATTTGCCGGATGGTGCATGCAGATGCAAAAGCAGATCCTCCGGTTCGGGCTGATATATTTTCATGATTTTTGCGCCCGTGAGCTTTTCGTTTAATTCGCCAACGAGTGCCGAGAGAACCAAGCCGTCAAAAGCCATAATAAAAAACCTCCACAGTGCAAACCGGATAAAGCGCCGTCATAGTGAAGCCGGCGGCTTTCATAAAAACTCACAATTTTAATGTAGTATAGCATAATTTTTCAGGCAAAAGGAGAATAAGATACTAAATATGTACAAAACGCCGTACATGATTGATATTTTATTTGCAATTTGATAATATAAGTAGTCGTGTGGACCGCGGAATATAGTCCTTTAGCGGTCATTTTGTCATAATTAAATCGTGTTTTTAAAATAAAATGAAAGGAAGATTTTATTATGTATCGTATTATGAAGAAGGAGCAACTGGCACCTAATATTTACTCCATGGATATCCTCGCTCCGCGTGTTGCAAAATCGGCTAAGCCGGGACAGTTTATTGTCCTTATCACCAGTGAAGGTGACGAGCGCGTGCCGCTTACCATTTGTGATTATGATGCGGAGGCGGGCACGGTCAATATCGTATTCCAGACTATGGGTGCGGGCACCAGAGCTCTTGCAAAGTTAGAGGAAGGCGACAGCGTTTACACTTTCGTCGGACCTTTAGGACGCGCATCGGACTTTATCGATATGGACATTGAGGAATTGAAAAAACAGAAATGGATTTTCATAGCCGGCGGCGTAGGAACGGCTCCTGTTTACCCTCAAATCAAATGGCTTTATGAGCGCGGCGTTAAGGCGGAAGTTATCCTCGGCGCCAAAACAAAGGATATCATAATCCTTGCGGACAAGTTGAGAGCCGTTTCCGCAGAGCTTCATATCGCAACTGATGACGGCAGTTACGGATTCCCGGGAATGGTTACGGATTGTCTTGTAGATCTCGTTGAGAACAAAGGGAAAAAGTACGATCAGTGTGTAGCGATCGGTCCGATGATCATGATGAAGTTCGTATGTCTTACCACTAAAAAGCTTGAAATTCCTACAATAGTTTCCTTGAACCCTCTGATGGTCGATGCTACCGGAATGTGCGGCGCATGTCGTGTGAGCGTGGGCGGAGAAACAAAATTCGCATGTGTTGACGGTCCTGAATTTGACGGACATCTGGTGGATTTTGATGAGGCTCTGCGCCGTCAGGGTCAGCTGAAACTGGAAGAAGCAAAGAAGCTTGAAATCTATGAAAAATGTGGCTTCTGGGGAGGTGGAAAATAATGGATCGCATGAAGAAAATACCTGTTAGGGAGCAAGCTCCCGATGTCAGAAATAAGAATTTTGAGGAAGTATGTTACGGATATGATATGGATGAAGCGCTAAACGAGGCATCGCGTTGCCTCAATTGTAAGAAGCCGCTGTGCCGTGAGGGCTGTCCGGTTAATATAGATATCCCTAAATTCATACATGAGATTGCAGAGGGAGAAGTTGCAACTGCGGCGAAAACATTGGCTGAATATTCCGCATTGCCCGCGGTTTGCGGTCGCGTGTGTCCGCAGGAATCGCAATGTGAGGCGCGTTGTGTGCTCGGCAGGAAAGGCGATGCCGTTTCGATCGGTAAACTTGAGCGCTTTGCCGCCGATTGGGCACGCGAGAACAATGTGGAAACCGGCGCTGCGCAGCCTTCCAACGGACATAAGGTTGCAATCATAGGTTCCGGTCCTGCCGGCGTTACATGTGCGGGTGAACTTGCCAAATGGGGTTATGAGGTCACCATATTTGAGGCTTTGCATGAGCCGGGCGGTGTGCTTATCTATGGTATTCCCGAATTCCGTCTTCCAAAGGACGGCGTT
>CAUUCX010000026.1:0-9972 GCA_963543615.1 uncultured Eubacteriales bacterium
GAAAATTGACAAAGCGGTTGCGCCGGGTTTTTTAATACGGAAGCGTAAAGAATGACCGACCGGCAGCAATTTGTTTTTTCGGTCATTATAATTAAATGCCCCGCGATTATTTTGCTCTTCGGGTAATAATTGAGCAAAATCGCAGATGGCGAATTATATCATAATTTAGTTTAAATCATGATATAATCATAATATAAATAGTTTGCTGTTGATTCAAGGGAAAGGTAGGTAAAAGAAAAAGATGGTCCCCAGTTGGCTGAAAGGCTTCTCAAAGGATAACGACAATATCGAGGAACAGATATTGGAGATTTTGCAGACTTCCGATGATTCGGGAAAGTTAAATAGCGAGGAGCGGAAGATGATTTCCGCAGTATTCGCTTTTGACGATATAGTTGCGTATGAAATCATGACGCCGAGGACAGATGTTTTTGCGATAGATATAGATGCTGATGAAGACAGCTATATATCCGAATTGATGAAGTTGAAATATACGCGAATCCCCGTTTATGAGGAGGACAGCGACAATATCATAGGTGTTTTGAACATCAAGGATTATCTCAAAGCGGCATGGGAACAGGGCAATTTTACGAAGATAGATATCAAGAAATTGCTGCGGGAACCTTACTGTGTACCGGAAACGAAGAATATCGCTGATTTATTCGTGGATATGCAGCGCAAAAAGCAGCATATGGTGATTCTGATAGATGAATACGGCGGATTTTCCGGCTTGGTTACAATGGAAGATATCGTAGAAGAAATAATGGGCGATATAGATGATGAATACGATGAACAGGTGGCGGAAATTCAGGAGATTGCGGCAGATGAATACATGGTGGGCGGCTCGATCGATTTGGATGACTTAAATGAAGAGTTGGAGCTTACTCTTGAGTCCGAAAGCAGCGAGACAATAGGAGGTTTCCTGCTCGACATGCTCGGAGAAATTCCTGCCGAAGATGCTCGGGATGATGAAAAAAATGTGATTGAATACGGTAACTGTATATTCACGATAGAGTCCGTTAAGGACAGGCGCATTGAACTTGTGCGCCTAAAAATTTTACCGCCTCCGGCGTCGGAGTATGATGAGATCGAGGAAAGCTGATGGCAAAAGGACAAGTTGATGAAAAAGAGCCGCTGAAAGTAGGAGACGATGTTATCGCGGTGTGCGCGGTGAATGCCGCGTTAAAAACTCCGAGCGTGATAGGATTCAGCGGAGATTTCGCGGATAATCTGTCAAATATTTTCGGCAGAGAACCGCTTTACAAGGGGGTCAGAGTTTCGCAAGATGCCGACGGCATTGCTATTGATTTGCATATAATCGTCAAATACGGGGCGAATATCCCGGCGATGGCATGGGATATTCAAAAAAATGTAAAACAAGAGGTTGAGAGCATGGTTGAAAAGAAAGTAAAAGCTGTGAATGTCCATGTTCAGGGAGTGCTGCAATCCATAGAGGAAAACTGAAGCTGATTTGGAGAAAAATATGAGCAGGCAGGAAGCAAGGGAAACGGTTTTGAGGTTGATATTTCAAATCTATATCCGTGAAAAAATAGATGAAAAATATATCGAAAGAATGATAGGAGAGTATGGCGTATCCGCGGATCAGGTTGATTATGTGCATGATGTGTGCAGGCAGGTTTGCGATAATGTGGAATTTATAGATCAGCTGATTGAAAAAGCCGCAGATAATTGGAAGCTGACCACTATGGCAAAAATTGATGTTGCGGTGATGAGGCTTGCAATAGGCGAATTCTACTACGCAGGCGTTCCTGTTGCGGTTGCAATAAATGAAGCCGTTAATCTCGCCAAGAAATATGGAACCGAAAAATCCGATAAGTTCGTAAACGGGATTTTAGGGAAAGTGTATAGGATTATAAGCGAAAGTGGGCTCGATGAAAATATTACCGCACCGAGGTCACAATCATGAAGCCCATTAAAGTATCACAATTGAATAATTACTTGAAAAAGGTGCTTTTGAATGATCCTTTGCTCGGAAATGTGCGCGTTTTAGGTGAAATTTCAAATTTGAAATATCACGACACAGGGCATGTATATTTTAATTTGAAAGATGAGAACGGCAGACTCGCTTGTTTCCTGGCAGCGCAAAATGCTGAAAAGCTTGATTTTGCACTTGATGAGGGCATGGAGATTATAGCCGAGGGATATGTGTCGGTCTATGAAAAAGGCGGAAGCTATTCACTTAATATCAGGAATATAGAATTGCAGGGGCAGGGAGAACTGGCGACAGCTTTTGAAAAGCTCAAAGCGAAACTTGAAAAAGAGGGATTATTCTCGCATGAGCACAAGAAAGCGCTGCCTGCTTTTCCGCGCAAGATTGCGCTGGTCACCTCGCCAACGGGCGCTGCCGTGCAGGATATGATAAAAATAATCAGCACGCGCAATTCACTTGTAGATATAACGGTCTTCCCTGTTTTAGTGCAGGGCGAACGCGCTGCGGCGGATATCGCGCATATGATAAATTTTGTGAATGAAAGCCCCGATTTTCACGATACGGATGTGATGATTGTCGGCAGAGGCGGGGGTGCTGCCGAAGAACTGTGGGCATTCAATGAAGAAATAGTTGCACGTGCGATTTATGCTTCCGAAATACCGATCGTTTCGGCTGTGGGGCATGAGATTGATTTCAGTATTTCAGATTTTGTCGCAGATGCCCGTGCGGCGACCCCGTCTGCGGCTGCTGCAATGGTGGCGCCCAATACTTTTGAAATGGCGGAGGATGCGGACAGGCTGAAAGATGCTTTGATCGCTGCTTTGTTAAGATATATTGCGTTGAGTGAGCAAAAGCTGAATTCCATGAATTTTGATTTTTTCAGTTTGGCGTTCAAGAATAGATTGAGTATTGAGAAAACCAAGTTGGAAACGGCAAGCAGTTTGTTGAATGCATCTATTGCAGGTGCAATCGACTCTCGCGAACTGAAATTGTTCGAAATGAAAACTGCGCTGGCTGCCCTAAACCCTCATCAGATAATGAAGGCGGGATATGCAGCTATACTTGACGGCTTGGATATGCTGAAGAGTTCAGCGGCGGATTTCAAGGCGGGAGATGATTTGCGCGTAAAATTTTCCGACGGAGATCTTGATTGTGTTGTTAAAGAGGTGCGAATTTATGGTTGAGTTTAAGAAAAAAGATGACATTTCCGATTCCTTAAAGGACGATTCGCTTGAATTGACATTTGAAGAAGCGATTGCATCTTTGGGGGAATGCGCTCAAAGAATCGGCGCTCAGGATATTTCGCTTGCAGATGCTATAAAAAGCTATGAAGACGGCATGAAATATTATGAGAGATGTCAGAATATTTTGGAAAACGCAAAGCAAAAAATAGATTTTTATTCTAAAGCTGAGAAAGGATGATGAAAATATGTTGAATTATGGTGAATACAAGCAGATGATCGATGAGCATATTTTGGATTTTTTGCCGGAGATAGATCATAAAAGCGACACGCTGTATGAAGCAATGAAGTACAGCTTGGTGGCGGGCGGCAAACGCATACGACCGGCACTTCTGCTCGGAGCGTGTGAGTTTGTGGGCGGGAATGCGAAAGCGGCTTTGCCTTATGCCTGTGCGCTTGAATACACTCATACATATATGTTGATTCACGATGATTTGCCGGCGATGGATGATGATGATATGCGCAGGGGTGTACCCACAAGTCATAAAAAATTTGGCGAAGCCGTGGCGATACTTGCAGGTGACGGTCTCTTGGCAAGTGCATTCGAGGCGATGAATAGAGATATGCTTCTCTATCTTGATGATTTGGATAAACTTAAAGCGAGGATAAGAGCTGTTTCCGAGATTGCGCGCAGAAGCGGATGTCGCGGCATGATTGCGGGGCAGCTTGCCGATATTGAAGCGGAGGATAAGAGTTGCTCCAAGGAAATGCTCGATTACATACACATAAATAAGACGGCGGAATTGATCGTTGCGGCTGTACGTGCAGGCGCATATCTTGGAAATGCAAAGCCTCAGGCATTACAAGATCTTACGGAATATGCGGAGAATATCGGGCTGGCTTTTCAAATCGCCGATGACATCCTTGATATTTGCGGCGATGAGCAGCAGCTCGGCAAGCGTGTGGGCAGAGATCTTCAAAAAAAGAAAACTGCTTATCCGGAAATCTACGGAATGGAAGCTTCTAAAAGCAGGCTTAGCGAGCTTACCGACAAAGCTGTGGAACTCATGACCGAGAATTACGAAGATGTGACATTCTTTACGGATTTGGCGAGAAGCCTTGAGGTTAGATGTAAATAAATGCGATTACTTTATATGCGGAGCGAGATTTTATGATGCTGAAAGATTATGTATTCCCCGGTGATTTGAAGAATATGACGGTGCGTGAACTTGAATTGCTTAGTTATGAGATTCGCGATTTTCTGATAAGCAGCGTATCCAAAACAGGTGGGCATTTGGCATCAAATCTTGGAATTGTCGAACTCACAATTGCATTGCACAAGGTTTTCGACAGCCCCCGTGACAAGATCATATGGGATGTGGGACATCAGGCATATGTGCATAAAATTTTGACCGGCAGAGCAAGCGGTTTCGAAAATTTGCGGCAGTCGGGCGGGCTTTCCGGCTTTCCTAAAGCATCGGAGAGCGAGCATGATGCTTTTGACACGGGTCATGCAAGCAACTCGATTTCCGCAGGGCTCGGGTATGCCGTTGCACGTGATGCAAAGGGTGAAGAGTATGATGTGATTTCAGTCATCGGTGACGGCGCTTTGACCGGCGGTATGGCATATGAAGCCTTGAACAATGTGGGTGGCTGCGGGAGCAGGCAAATAGTTATTCTCAACGATAACGGAATGTCGATATCTCCGAATCTGGGGAGCATGTCCGCGCATTTGAGCAAGCTCAGAACCTCGGACAGGTATTTGAATGCTAAAAAGCGAATCAAGCGAACATTGAAGAAAATTCCCGCTGTTGGCGAAAAGGTTTATGATACCGTTGGAGATATGAAAAAATCCTTGAAGTATACCTTGGTCGGCGGTGCGATTTTTGAAGAATTGGGATTATCATATATGGGCCCTTGTGACGGTCACAATATTGAAGAATTATTGGAGATATTGCGAGTTGCAAAAGAAAGTGATCGTCCGGCACTGGTACATGTGATAACTAAAAAGGGGAAAGGCTACATAAACGCGGAGAACAAACCGTCGGCTTTTCATGGACTCGGCGCATTTGATTCTTGCACGGGGATACCGATTAATTCAGGGACTGTCAGCTATTCGGATATTTTCGGGAAGAAATTGCTTGAGCTGGCACGGAGGGATGAGCGCGTTCTTGCGATATCCGCAGCAATGGAAGACGGAACCGGTTTGTCGGAATTTGCGCGAGCATTTCAGGAGCGAATACATGATGTCGGTATTGCCGAAGAACATGCCGTTACATTTGCGGCAGGTCTTGCAAAAGGCGGAATGAAGCCGTTTGTAGCGATTTACTCGACATTCTTGCAAAGGGCATATGATCAGATAATGATTGATGTTGCGATGCAAAATCTGCCGGTTGTATTCGCAGTGGACAGAGCCGGAGTGGTCGGGGAGGACGGCGAAACCCACAATGGCGTATTTGATCTTTCCTATCTTTCGCATATTCCCAATTTGACAGTTTTAGCTCCCAAAAACGGGGCGGAGCTTTGCGATATGATGGAATTTGCGCTTAATTGTGACAATCCCTGTGCAATCAGATATCCGCGCGGGCGGGCCGATACATTTGCGGATATCTCGGAATCGGTGATGACTTCATCAGAGGCGGATATAGCGGGTGAAAATACAAATGCTGCCGATTATGTGTTATATCCTGAAATCATAAAGACCGGAAGTGATATCGAAATCTGGGCAATCGGTAAGATGGTTTCCGTTTGCAATGATGTTGTGGATATTTTACAGAGCAGAGGTATAGATGCGGGCCTGATAAATGCGCGAAATCTGCATGTACCCGACAGCGAATTTGAAAATTCGGTCTGTAGGGCAAAGATGATAGTCACTGCGGAGGATAATGTTTTAATCGGCGGATTCGGATCTTTGCTGAACACGGCCTTTACAAAATTTAATTGTGAGGGCAAAACGATTTATAATATAGCTTGGCGCTCGGAATTTATTCCGCACGGCAAAACGGATTTGATATTTGAAAATTACGGGCTGGACGCGAAATCCGTAGCGGCGGAAATAGAAAGGGTTTTTCATGAAAAAAAGGCTTGATATCATACTTGTTGAGCGAGGTATCTTTGACAGTCGTGAAAAGGCAAAAGCCGGGATAATGGCGGGCCTTGTTTACGTGAACGGTGTTATGGTTGACAAAGCGGGTGCAGATGTGAAAGATGATGCGGAGATTGAATTTCGAGGCGATCCGTGTCCATATGTCGGTCGCGGCGGACTGAAGCTTGAAAAGGCGGGCGATGTGTTCTCCCTGAATTTAAGCGGTGCCGTTGCAATGGATATAGGAGCATCGACCGGAGGATTTACGGATTACATGCTGCAAAACGGCGCAAGAAAAGTTTATTCGGTGGATGTGGGTTACGGTCAGCTCGACTGGAAATTGCGCAATGATGAGCGCGTAGTGAATATGGAAAAGACGAATATTCGCTATTTGGATACGGGCAGCGTAGTTGAAGAACTCGATTTTATATCAATAGATGTATCGTTTATTTCACTTTCTCCGGTTTTTCCCGTGGCGAGTAAACTGCTTAAATCCGGCGGGCTTTTAGTGAGCCTTGTAAAGCCGCAATTCGAAGCGGGAAAGGAGCAGGTTGAAAAAGGGGGGCTTATAAGAAAAAAAGAAGTCCACCGCGAGGTTCTCTTAAAAGTGGCGCAAACGGGTGCCGACAACGGATTGCTCCCTCTTGATTTTGATTTTTCACCGATTACGGGAGCGAAAGGCAATATCGAGTTCCTGATGCTTTTTAAGAAAACAGGTATTGAGGAGATTCATCTCCTTTCAGGTGATGAATGGAAAAAACATTTTATTGAAACGGTCGATGATTTGGTCGATAGAGCACATGAGCTTAGTCAGTGAGTGATATTTCGATTTGTCGTGAATATCGTCACCGGTTATATTATTTATTATTTATATCTTTTTTATCATTTTCAGTTAAAGGGATGTGTTTTTTTGTTTTAGAAAGGAGTAAAACAATGAAATTGTCAAAACGCATTATGGAAACGCAGTCTTCACCGATTCGTAAGTTCTATGTATACTCACGCGAGGCTGAAGCAAAAGGCAAGAAGGTATATTATCTGAATATCGGACAGCCCGATATCAAAACGCCCGATGTATTCTTTGATGCGGTAAAAAACTTTTCACAAGATGTTCTTGCATATGCGGGATCGGAAGGTGTGCCTGAACTCATTGATGCTATCAGGGATTATTACAAACGCTACGGTATGAATTACGAAAGAGATGAGGTGCTCATCACAAACGGCGGCAGTGAAGCCATTACATTTATAATGAGTGCAATCTTGGATCCCGGCGACAATGTTCTGATGGCGGAACCGTTCTACACCAATTACAATACATTTGTAAAGATGGCGGGTGGTGAAGTTAAGCCGATACCCACATCACCGGAAGACGGGTATAAGTATGCATATAAGGAGCGGATCGAAGCTCTCATTGATGATAAAACCAGAGCGATAGTTGCCGTAAATCCGGGCAATCCTACCGGTACGGTTCTTTCAAAAGAAGAAATTGAAATGATTTGCGATATAGCGATCGAGCGTGATTTGTTCATAATTGCCGATGAGGTTTACAGAGAATTCGTGTACGACGGACTTCCTATGAGCAGTTTCGGAATGGTTGAGAAAGCTGCGCAGAATGTGATAATTACGGACAGCATATCGAAGCGTTTCAGTGCCTGCGGCGCGCGTATAGGTTGCGTTATCTCCAAGAATAAGGATTTGATGGGGCATATTTTGAATCTCTGTCAGGGCAGGCTTTGCTGTCCTACTCTCGATCAGGTAGGTGCCGCGGCGCTCTATAAACTGCCGGAAAGTTATTTCAATGCCACAAAAGTGGAATACGAGAACAGGCGCGATGCGGTATATGCCGAACTTTCAAAGATTGACGGGATAGTCTGCGAAAAGCCGTCAGGTGCATTCTATATTACAGCGAAGTTGCCTGTTGAAAATGCCGAAGATTTTCTGATTTTCCTTTTGACTGAATACGATGATAACGGGGAAACGGTTATGTTTGCTCCGGCTGAGGGTTTCTATGCCACACCGGGCATGGGAAGATCCGAGATGCGTATAGCATATGTTCTTGATGCAAAAGACATGGTGAGAGGTGTCGAAATAATCAGAAAAGGGATCGATGCCTATAAGGCGAAAGGCGGAAAATAGTCATTAAAGCCGCAAATTTTGAATACGGGGATTGGTGATTGATGGAGATTAACGGAAAAAAAATATCGCCCATGATGCAGCAGTATCTTGACACTAAAGAGCAGGCTAAAGATTCAATCCTGTTCTTCAGGCTGGGTGATTTTTATGAGATGTTCTTTGATGACGCATTGCTCGTTGCAAAGGAACTCGATCTCACATTGACAGGAAAAAGCTATGGAGCAGAGGAACGCGCACCTATGTGCGGCGTTCCTTGCTTTACAGCGGATATATATATTGCAAAGCTCGTTGAGAGGGGTCATAAGATCGCCATTTGCGAACAGGTTGAGGATCCGACCACTGCCAAGGGGCTTGTAAAACGTGAAATCGTGCGTATCGTTACACCGGGAACACTTACCTCATCGGATATGCTTGTGGAAAAGGAAAACAATTATCTGATGTGCGTGCATAGAGATGAGGCGGGTGCGGGGCTTGCATATACCGATATTTCCACGGGGGAGATATCGTGTACGGAATTTAAGCTTGCAGGGGATGAGCTGTTTGAAATGCTCGAAAATGAAATCGTGCGGATTGCGCCGAGCGAATTGCTGCTGCCCGCTGCCCTATATGACATGTATAAAGAACGGATACAGACTGCGGTCGGCTGCTATATAACGCCATACGAACAGGATTTGAAGCGGGATGAGGCGGAGCGGATCATATTATCTCAATTCGGTGTGGCTGCGTTAAAGGGTTTGGGGCTTGAAGAAAAAGGACTCGCCGGCTCTGCACTTGGGGAACTTCTACACTATGTGCGCGATATGCAAATGCAGGCGGCGGAATTTGTCGGCAAATTGAATGTATATGAAAGTTCAAATCATATGAATTTGGATAAGGCAACGATCAGAAGTCTTGAGCTTGTCGAATCCATTTTCGATAAAAAGGCAAAAACAAATTTATTGCATGTCTTAGATGAGACCCACACCGCAATGGGCGCACGCAAGCTGAAACAATGGATAAAGGAGCCGCTGAACGATTTTTCGGGTATACTGCGCAGACAAAATTCAGTTGAATTTCTTCTAAACGATCAACTTTTCCTTAATAATACCTGTGAGATACTGAAAGGGATCAGGGATTTGGAAAGGCTTGCGGGAAGAATAGCATGGGGCAATGTGAATGCACCCGATTTACTGTCGCTTCAAAATTCGATAACGCATTTGCCCGAACTCAGAGCGGAGCTTGCAAACAGCGGGGATGATTTATTTAGGGAACTTGCCGACGGAATAGACGGACTTGAAGAGCTTGGAGACAAAATCGCAGCCGCAATCACGGACGAGCCGCAAGTAACATTGCGTGAGGGCGGACTTATCAGACGGGGGTATTCCGTCGAGCTTGACGAGCTTAAAGACTCCATAAAGGACGGACAGAATTGGATTGCAGGTCTTGAAGCGAGCGAGAAAGAGCGCAGCGGAATTAAAAATCTCAAAGTCGGTTTCAATAAGGTTTTCGGATATTATATCGAGGTCACAAAATCAAATTATTCGATGATACCCGAAAATTATATAAGAAAGCAAACTCTGGTTAATTGTGAACGATTTATAACACCGGAACTCAAAGAAATTGAAAGCAAGGTTCTGAACGCGGAGGCG
>CAUUCX010000027.1:0-9969 GCA_963543615.1 uncultured Eubacteriales bacterium
AAAATGATGCGAATTTTCCCAAAGTGGCGCATATAAAGAAAGATGCGAACGGCAATATTTTGGGCAAAAAAGGGCGGGTTCTGCTCTATGATTACAATACATATTTCGATTCGGATCAGGCGTTTACGATTCGCTCCGATGAGTATACGGTGAAAGCGGATGGCGACATATGCCTGAAAAAAGGGAATCGCTTGAACTTCTATAATGTGACGGTCAACGGCGAACCTGATATAAGCCTCGAATTCAAGGATATGTACGTGGTTGAAAATGGAGTGTTCCACATTATAAACGGCGGATATATTTCCATTCCGCAACAATATAAGAAGAAAAACAGCGATGGGAATTTAATTATTTCAAAGGCATATTTTGAGGAGAAATCCGATTCAGTGAGCGTGACCGATCGCGGGATCCGCTTGGGTGGAGATACATTCACTTTGAGACAGAAAGTTGTGCAGCCGCAGTCGGCAATGGTTGTTTTGGATAATAAAAACGGGCAGATTAAGGCTATGCGAGGCGGAAGAAATACGGTGGGCAGGATGTTGTACAACAGGTCCACCGGACCGCGCCAGCCGGGCTCATCCATAAAACCGCTTTCTATATACGGACCGGCTTTGCAGAGCGGGTATGAAGCTTTGGAAAGCGGCAAAGAGCAGGTGTTTAAGCATCAGAAAGCGGGAGACTTTTATGGGCAGTATTGGACGGCGGCGAGCATTATAAACGATGCGCCCCTGACTTATAACGGGAAAGTGTGGCCGAAGAACTGGTATTCGGGGAATAGAGGAAGATATACGCTCAGAAAATCGGTGGAGCAATCGGTAAATGTAAATGCGGTTAAGATATTCCAAGAGCTTGGAGCGGAACGTTCATCGAAAACCTTGCGGGATTTAGGGGTCACGACACTGGTTGATTCCGGAGAAACAAATGATTTGAATGCATCCGCACTGGCGCTGGGCGGAATGTCAAAGGGGATTTCACCGCTTGAGATGGCTGCGGCATATGCCGTATTCCCGAATGAGGGGAAGTATGTGGAACCGTCGTGCTATACGAAAGTTCTCAATCGAAACGGAGAGGTTTTGCTGGAAAAAGTGCCTAAATCGAAACAGGTATTTGATGCCGGGGTGGCGTTTATAATGAATGATATTTTGCGGAGCACGGTTGCAGAGGGAATCGCATCTGCAGCGGCTATGGGAACGCAGCCCGTTGCAGGAAAAACGGGAACGACAAATGATCAGTACGATATCTGGTTTGTAGGTAATACACCGCAGTATTCCGCCGCAATTTGGATTGGAAACGATGTCAATTTGGAGCTTTCACAAGGGTCGGTATCGGCGGCGAGATTATGGGCGAATACGATGAAGAATGTTTGTAAAGGATTGCCTATGGGCAGTTTCCCTAAAGCGCCGAGCAATGTTACGAGCATGACCGTGGATGCTTACGGTGGCGGTCGAATCGATGAAAATGCCGAACTTGCGGGAGTACCTACAAGAACCGAATATTTCATATCCGGTACTCAACCGAAAGGGGGACCGCCGGTGGAAATACAGGAGGTGACCATATGTCTTGATACGGGATTTCTTGCAACTCCCGGTTGCCCTAATCCCGGAAAAGCACATGCAAGCGCAGAGGATGCGCCGAAATTCTACTGCCCTGTTCACAATCCCAATCCCGACGGATATCCTGTAGATCCGGCAGGGAATTCCTCTTATACATGGCCGGGGCGCGAAAAGGCGACACCGAATAATCCGGAGAGCCCGAGTGATCCCACCGCACCGCCCGGAGACGGGGGTGCAACGGGTGGCGGAGGAAATAACGGAAATACCGGTGGAGAAGAGGATCCGCCGTGGATATAGAAGCGGTGAACCCGGATAGAATTTACTGTTGTAAAATACTGGAAGCCATGTTATTATAAATTCCATAGTACGCATTTTTTTCCATGATTTATGGAATGCCTATTATGGAGAGACGGCCCGTCGTTGTGCTTTGCGTGTGTATGATGGCGGGGATTACATTTGTGTATTGCATCGAAAGCGGGATCCTTCCCGTTTGTTTTCCTGCAAAATTTTCTCATGACAATTTAATACCGAGTATCGTCTTTGCGGCTTGTGCATTGTTGGGAGTTATAACGGCATTTTACATGCGGCTTTCAAATCGTCCCGAAAAGGCAATTATCTTTGTGCTGCTGACGGTATTTTTGTTCGGAGCTGCGAGAGCATCGTTTCTTATGGGAAAAACGGATGAGGTTTGCAATTACTCGGATCACGGAGAGAAAATTCTGATTTGCGCGGACATCATAAATGCGCCCGCTCGGGATAAACTGTTATGCAGGGTGAGGTATATCGGCGCGGGTGATATCGCTGAAGATTCTGTTGAGTGGCGGGAGAAGAACGAGGTGCACGGACTGAAGACCCTGTTGCATTTAGAGGAAAGCTCGGAAATTGAAGTCCTTGATTTGATTGGCAGGGAAATTGTTCTCAATGGGAGAATCACTGCACCGCAGCCCGCCCGCAATCCAAATACATTCAACTATGCCGCCCATCTCAAAAATAAGGGAATAGGCTCAATTATAAAGGGAGCCGAGGTGGTAGATATAGGCGATACGATCCCTCGTTACAGAATTTTCCTGATATGTGAAAATTTAAAAAACAAATATATAAAATACTTGAAAAACGCGATCGGTGATAAAAGTGCCGGGCTTGTGTTGGGGATGTTTTTAGGTGATAAGAGCGATCTTGATGAAGATGTGTATGCAATGTTTCAAAAAAACGGAAGCGCTCATATCCTTGCTGTTAGCGGGATGCACGTGGGGATTTTGTATGCATGTTTGGCATATGCGCTAAGGCGGCAGCGCCGTATCATTGCAAATTCACTTATATGTTTTATTTTGATTCTCTATCTTCTCCTTTCGGGTATTGCAGTTTCCGCGCTGCGAGCCGAAATTATGATATTTTTTCATATTTTGGCGCGGGCACTCAATCAACGATATGATTTTCTAACCGCCGGAGGCATAAGTGCAATCCTAATTCTTTCGGTGAATCCGCTCGCCATGTTCGGTGTGGATTTTCAATTTTCGTATTTGATGATTTTTACCATAGGAATAGTTTTGAAATTTTTTGAGGGTTTTTTCCAAAAAATAGTCATTGTAACGGCAGTGATTCAAATCGGAGCATTGCCGATATCCATGTTTTACTTCAATTATCTTTCGATGGCGACTTTTCTTGTGAATGTCCCCAGCATATTTTTAGTTGGAATAATACTCCCCATGGCTATACCGGTGTTCATATTTTCTTTGATAGGAGATTTTGTGCCGGATTTTATGGAAGTGTTTTTTTGCGATATATTGAATATGCTTTGCAAGATTTTGATGGGTCTCAATGAATTTGTCTACGAGCCGGGGCGATCATTCAAATATGTTGCCTCACCGTCGCTGTTTTTTATTCTATTGTTCTATGGATTTCTTTTTTTCCTCTGTTCGGAAACTGCTGTAATGATGTTCAGAAGAAAACGACTCCCGAGCATCGTAAAGGTCTCCTTGATGATTTTTGTTGCATCTGCAATTTTATCACATGTGTTTTGGGTGGATATAAAAGATGCAAATGCGGTATTTGTGGACATCGGGCAAGGCGATTGTATTCACATAAAAACAAAGAACGGGAAAAATATTTTGATCGACACGGGTGGTAGTAAATATCGCGATGTAGGCGGTAAGGTGCTCGCTCCTTATCTTCTGCGAAACGGTGTGACGCGGGTGGACCTGTGCATTTTGAGCCACTTGGATTTTGATCATTACGGCGGACTTCAAAATTTGGCAAAGATAGTTCCCGTGCGAAGAATAGCCATGTTCTCGGGGAATGAATATGTGAGCCGAGAGTTGTGTGAGGGATGGGGGATTGCCTGGGATGAGGTGCTGGCACTTTCCGCCGGTGATAAATTCCGCATTGACGGGCTGGAATTTGAGGTTTTGTATCCCGAGGGAACGGAAGCGCATAAGGGGAGCGGCAGCGGTGATGGAACCGGATTTTCGCAGGGGCAGCTGCAAAGCGGCATTACGATGCGGAATCAAAATTCATATTCGCTCGTAATGAGGGTGAAAGGGGAGCATTACAGTCTTATATTGACCGGAGATATAGGCAGGTCGGAGGAAGAATCGCTTCGCGGGGAACTGAAATCCGACATTTTGAAAGTCGCGCATCACGGCAGTCGTTACAGCAGCGGTAAAGATTTTTTATCGGCGGTATCTCCTGAATATGCCGTCATTCAAGTTGGGAAAAATGTTTACGGTCACCCCGCACAAGAAACATTGGACAGGCTCACGGCACAAGGTATTACATGTTACAGAAATGATGTAAACGGGGCGATCTGGTTTGAAAGCGGCAAAGACGGAATCAAATTCGAGTCGCTGATAAACTGAAAAAACGACAGTGTCATATTCTTTGATTTTAGGAGAAGAATCCTGTATTATATAGATATTGTTATATACCCGCCGGAAAATATATTCATGGGAATGGAGGTAATTTGAAATGGGCGAGAAAATCGCGAATGCTGAAAAGAGCAAAAAACAAAAAATGACTTTATTCGATTTCAAAAAATTCAAGGAAGATGGGCGGATTTTCAGCTTTGTGACAGCATATGATTATACAATGGCTTCCATCATAAACGACAGCGAGGTTGAAATCATTTTGGTTGGAGATTCTCTCGGCATGATTATGCTCGGGTATTCAGGCACGACAGCGGTGACGATGGATGAGATGATTCATCACATAAAGCCGGTGGTAAAGGGGGCACCGGACACATGGATTGTCGGCGACATGCCGTTCGGTTCGTATGAGGTGAGCGACGAGCTTGCGGTTACGAATGCAATCAGGATGGTAAAGGAAACAGGATGTGATTGTGTTAAGCTTGAGGGTGGCGCTGTTGTAGCAGACAGGATTCGCACAATCACAAAGGCGGGAATTTTGGTTATGGGGCACATAGGATTGACGCCTCAGACGGCTACGGCGGTCGGCGGATTTAAGATGCAGGGCGGAACGCCGGAGACGGCGCGGCAGCTCGTTGAGGATGCGAAAACGCTGGAGGCCGCGGGTGCTTTTGCGATAGTGCTCGAGTGCGTTCCGAGCGTAGTGGCAAAAGCGATTACTGAGGCGGTCAGCATACCGATACTGGGGATCGGCGCGGGACCCCATGTGGACTGTCAGGTAATTGTAACTCAGGACATGCTCGGCATGTACGGCGATTTTAAGCCGAAATTTGTGAAGCGATATGCCGATATAAGGAAAACTATGGTGGATGCTTTGAACGAATTCCATCGTGAGAGTGCAGAGGGAGAATTCCCTACACCGGAATTTTCTTTCAACAAACAGGTGGAATTTTAGTTCGGTAAATTTGAAGAAGCAGCTGCCGCAATCCCGCCGACTTTAAGCGGGGGCAGCTTACAACGAGAGTAGGTGCAAGATGAAGATTGCAATTATCGGTTCAGGTGCTATGGGAAGCCTATACGGAGCCAAACTTTCGAAAAATAGGGATAATAAGGTGTATCTCCTGGATGTTTGGAGAGAGCATATTGATGCGATAAATGCCGAGGGACTTAAAATGCATGAATGCTCCCATGGGGAAAGCCGGGGAGAGAACACACTCGTCTACAAGGAACTCATTGCCACCGATAATCCTGAAGATATAGGGGAAGTTGATTTGGCAATAGTCTTTGTCAAGTCAAGCTCCACCGAAGCGGCTGTAAAGTTTTCACAAGCCGTAATCGGTGACAAAACCGTAATCCTTACGCTTCAAAACGGACTTGGAAATGCAGATATTATTGAATCGGCAGTCGGCGCCGGCAGAGTTGTCGCGGGAACAACATCACACGGTGCAAATACGATCCGGGCAGGCGAGATATGCCATGCCGGAGAAGGACCGACAGTCATCGGAGAACTCCATGAGGGCGCGGACGAGCGATTGATGAAGATAAAAGAGAATTTCGAAGCGTCGGGTTTGCAGGTTGAGATTGCAAATGATGTGCTTGCGCTTATTTGGGATAAACTTTTGGTGAATGTCGGCATAAATCCGATTACGGCGATTTTAGGATTGCGCAACGGTGAGATACCCGAGTATCCGGATGCGGATAAATTGATGGAGGCGGCTGTGCTTGAGGCTGATTCCATACGCAGGGCTGCCGGTATATCCGCAGGATCCGGTGACCCGGTAGAGCATGTTCGCTCCGTTTGCAGGAGAACCGCACAAAATCGTTCATCTATGTTGCAGGATATCGCATCAAACAGAAAAACGGAGATAGATTTTATAAACGGTGCAATCGTTCGCGAGGGGATGAGGCTTGGAATTCCCACCCCTGTCAACGCCGCCCTCGTGCACATGATAAAAATTCTTGAGGAAAAGGAAAGTGGACAATAAAAAACTCATTGTAATTGACGGCAACAGCTTGGTAAACAGAGCATATTACGCGCTGCGCAATCCCATGATGACTAAAGACGGGACATATACTCACGCGATATACGGCTTTATAAACATACTGAATAAGATAATGACGGACTATGCGCCGGGATATATGGCCATCGCTTTTGATTTGAAAGCGCCGACATTCAGGCATAAGCAATATGAAGAATATAAGGCGGGACGAAAAAAAATGCCTCCGGAACTGGCGATGCAAATTCCGATACTGAAGGAATTGCTCGATGCGATGAATATCGCGCGATTGGAGATGGAAGGCTTTGAAGCGGATGATCTGATCGGAACCGTTGTAAGGCGCGCGGAGGCGGAGGGTTTTGAGCCCCTTATAATCACGGGTGATAAAGACGAACTCCAGCTCGTAACGGATATCACAAAGCTCATGCTCACTCGCAAGGGAATATCCGAATTCGATCTGTTTGATGCGGCTGCAATGCATGAAAAATACGGCTTTACAGCCATGCAATTCATCGACTACAAGGGACTTGTCGGCGATTCCTCGGACAATATACCGGGTATCCCGGGGGTAGGAGATAAAACCGGTACAAATTTGATTAAGGAATTCGGCAGTGTGGAGAATGTGATTGCACGAGCCGACGAGATAAAAAGTGCTTCACTCCGAAAGAAAATTGAAGAATATTCACAGCAGGCGCTGATGAGTAAAATGCTGGCGACAATAAACACCGCGGTTCCCATTGAATTTGAAATTGAGAATTTTAAGGTACAAGAACCGGATTATGCAAATTTGGTCGAGATTTACACGCGTCTTGAATTCAGGAGCTTTCTTGCAAAATTAAAGATTGACGGCAATTCTGTGCGCAACGGTGAAACATCATCCGCTATCGGTGAGAGTTCCGAAAAAACGATTGATGAAGCGCTTAAAAAAATTGAGGTGAATTCAATTTCATCGCATGAAGAGATGATGAAACTGTGTGATTTCATAAAATCAAAGGTAAACAGCACCGTTAAGTTGAAAGAAGAGACTCCGGAATTGGTTGTAAAGCTTTTCGGCAACGGCAATCATGGAAGCACTCCGACAATAGAGGGGGCGGCATTGTTGTTCGAAGATAATTATTATTACATCGACTTGAGCGGTGCAAACCCCACTCTTCTAAATCTGCTTGCGAACCTCATTACCTCGGGAGCGGCTTTGGTCGGTCACGGTCTCGGCAAAGATTATTATTCAATCATGGCGCACGATCTCGGGTGCAGTGCAGGGGAAAATACCCGAATATTTAATACAAAATTCGATACGGAAATCGCACAGTATGTTCTTGATCCGGGAAGCAGCAGCTATACTCTTAAAACTCTGGTATATGAGTATTTTGGTGAAGAAATCGCAGATGAAGCAATGCTCTTTAAGGGCAGAGAGCAAATCAGCTTACTTGACGATAATAGTGAGATTTATGCGGACTACGGCAAAAAACATTGCGTTGCTGTAAAATTGCTGACTGAACATCTACATGAGGAGCTGAAAGAAAAACAACTTTTGGCTATTTGCAAAGATATGGAATTTCCGCTTATTGAGGTGCTCGCATCAATGGAACGGGTGGGATTTGCCGCTTCCGCTGAAAAATTGTCCGAAATAGGAACGGAGCTGGATGCGCGGATTGTGGAACTCACGGAGAGGATTTATGAGCAAGCGGGCGGCGAATTCAATATAAATTCCACGAAACAGCTTTCAAAGGTGTTGTTTGAGGATTTGGGATTGCCGCCGGCAAAAAAAACAAAGACGGGATATTCAACCGATGTAGAGGTATTGGAGGGGCTGCGCGATGCACATGAGATAATTGATTTGATATTGGATTACCGTTCGCTTTCAAAATTGAACAGCACATATGTGCTCGGGCTTCTGCCGACTATAGCAGCCGATGGCAGAATACATCCTCATTTCAAGCAGAGCAGGGCGGCTACCGGGCGGATTAGCTGCAATGACCCGAATTTGCAAAACATTCCGATTAAACAGGATGAGGGGCGGCGCATACGCGGAGCTTTTTTTGCCGGAGACGGAAAGAAACTGGTCGGGGCGGATTACTCACAAATCGAATTGAGAGTTCTTGCGCATATGTCCGGCGATGAGAGATTGTGCAGTGCATTCAACTCGGGAGAGGATATTCACGCGTCCACCGCGGCGGCGGTATTCGGTATCAAAAAAGACGAAGTAAGCAGGCGTCAGAGGAGTGATGCAAAAGCCGTGAATTTCGGTGTTATCTACGGAATGAGTCCGTTCGGACTTTCAAAGGAACTGGGGATTTCCGTAAAAAAAGCTGAAAAATATATAGATTCGTATTTCGAGAATCACCATGCCGTGCGCGCTTTCCTCGATTCGCAGATAGCATTTGCAAGAGAAAACGGATATGTGGAAACTATGCTCGGTCGCAGGCGTTATATCCCCGAATTGAGGGCACGGCAGGTGAATGTGCGAAATTACGGTGAACGGCTCGCCATGAATACGCCTATTCAGGGAACTGCGGCTGATATAATTAAGCTTGCGATGAATGCGGTCTATGATGAACTTCGAAACAGCGGGGTAGAAGCGGAGCTTCTGCTGCAAATCCATGATGAACTTATAGTTGAGGTTGCAGATAAGGATGTTGAGCGCGTTGCCGAAATTTTGGAGCGCGTGATGGCGGGAGTTTTGGAATTGTGCGTAGCACTTGAAACGGATATCAGCGTGAGCGATAACTGGGAGGAGCTTAAATAATCTATGGTGATTTTAGGATTAACCGGGGGTATCGGAAGCGGCAAATCGACCATTTCAAAAATGTTATCGGAAAAAGGAGCGATTATTTTGGATGCCGATGTATATGCGCGCGAAGTGGTTGCGCCGGGTTCTTCCGTTCTTGCGGAACTTTCGCATGAGTTCGGTGAAGAGATCCTTTTGCCCGACGGCAGCCTTGACAGAAAATCTTTAGCGGAACGCGCATTCCTCAGCGATGAAACGAAAGACAGATTGGACAGGATTATGTATAAAGCGATAAGGCAGATATATAATGAGCGGCTGCGAGAGTTAAAGCTTTCCGGTTTTGACGGGGTGGCTGTAATTGATGCGCCGCTCCTTTATACGGCGGGTTTGGATAAATTGGCGGATATTGTCTGGGTTGTGCGAGTTCCCCCCGCGGAGCGCATTGAACGCGTTTTGCGGAGGCTCGGAGCTGAAGGCAATCCCGCTGAAATCGCGAAACGCATTGAGCGCCAAAAGCGGGAAGAAGAATTGCACAAAAACGGGGATTTGTTCATAGATAATTCGGGAAGTATTGAGGAACTGCAATTATTTGTAAATCAGGCTTGGGATAATCTAAAACCTCTTAAAGCCTGACGATTGGTAATTGATAAGGATACGAGGTATTGAAAAATCGGATTGATTATTTCGATTGTGTGGGTAGGTATTGTATGAATCGGATGCTTGATAAGAAAAAAACTTTTAGATTGTTTGTAGCTGCGATTGTGTGCTTATCGCTGTGTTTGACCGTGCTCGCAGCTTGTGAAAATTCTCCGGCGCTCAACATTTTTTTG
>CAUUCX010000028.1:0-9938 GCA_963543615.1 uncultured Eubacteriales bacterium
TGGAGCGCAGCGCCTTAAACAGATTTCTCAAATCTCTTTTTATAGTCACATGGATCGGTTCTTCTTTTGTGTATACCGCAGTTTTGGCACCGCGATTTTTTGATATGGACATCTCTTTCTCCTGTTTTCAAATTTCCAATCTCTTTACTTTTTACTTTCGCTCTGTCAATTATACATCGTTTGCGATATTTTTTCGGGAGTTTTCCGTGAAAAAATCGAGACTTCTGTTTTCGCCTCCGGATTACTTTGTTTCAAAGCTTTTTTTGAGGGTATTTTATCCCTATCGGATAGAAATTGCACGATAAACAGTGTTTTCGTGATTGAAGGGAGAAAAGAGATGGCATTAAATTTAACAAAGGAAAATTTTGAGGCGGAGGTTCTGAAATCGGATAAACCTGTGCTTGTAGATTTTTTTGCAACATGGTGCGGACCATGTAAGATGGTGCTTCCGCTGGTAGAAGAAATCACCGACGAGGTGAAAGATATTGCAAAAGTATGCAAGGTGAATATCGACGAACAGCCTGAGCTGACACAGTCTTTCGGGGTCATGAGCGTACCGACCATCATGGTTTTCAAGGGGGGTGAAGTGGTTAACAAGCATGTTGGTGCACTTTCAAAAAGCGCTTTGCTTGATTTAATCAACAAGGCTTGATTCAATATCCCGTTCCAAGCCCGAGTGCCTGCTTCACTCGGGTAAGTGTTCGCTCTGCGACCGCATTTGCGCGTTCCGTACCGTCTTTGAGCGTTTTGACAAGTTCTTCGGAATGACGAATTTCTTCAAATCTTTCTCTTATCGGCTTTAGTTCACCTATCATGACTTCGACTAAATCTTTCTTAAATGCACCGTATCCCTGCCCATTATAATCGCGCTCGAGCTCCTCTATGGTTTTGCCGGCAAATGCGCTGTATATATTGAGCAGATTGCTGATTCCGGCTTTGTTCTCAAGGTCGAAGCGTATGCTTCCCTCGGAGTCTGTGGTCGCTTTCATGATCGATTTTTTAATTTTTGCTTCATCGTCGAGCAGAGAGATCCTGCTGAACGGGTTTTCCGCACTTTTTGACATCTTTGCCGTCGGATCGTCAAGCGACATTATGCGCGCGCCGGATTTGAGAAAGCGCCCTTCCGGGATCACAAAAATCTCGCTGTTAAAGCGATTGTTTATCCTTATCGCAATGTCGCGCGTTATCTCTATATGCTGCTTCTGATCGTTTCCGACCGGAACAATATCGGTATCGTATAGCAGAATATCCGATGCCATGAGTATCGGATATGTGAACAGCCCCGCCGGGGCGGATTCCTGATTTCTGCTTTTTTCTTTGAACTGCGTCATGCGGGAAAGTTCGCCGGTGTAAGCGTTACACATTAAGATCCATGCCAATTCGGCATGACCCGAGACATCCGATTGCACAAAAATAGTTGACTTTTTCGGATCGACACCCACCGCCATATAGAGTGCCGCAACATCGTATACATGCTCATGCAGAAGTGCCGGATCCTGCGGCAGCGTTATGGAGTGCATGTCCACCACGCAATAGAAACAATCCTCAAGTTCCTGCAGATCCGCAAACTGTCTTAATGCCCCTGCATAATTCCCTATATGTATATTCCCCGTCGGCTGTACGCCGGAAAAAACGCGTTTCATTTTGTGCTCCTCTCGTCTTTATAAGAATTTATTGTTTTGTTTTGTTTTCTTCACTTGTTAAAATGCTTTTTGAATTTTTCTTTTATTGCTTTCTCTGCACGGGAAATCGTCATTTGTGAAACATTAAGCATATCGGCAATTTCAGCCTGCGTTTTATTTTCCAAAAAGCGCATTTTGAAAATAAGCTGATCTTCTTCACACAATTTGCCAAGCACATTTTTGATGATTTCATCATATTCAATCATCGTATATCCTTTATCCTCGACTGCCGTATATTTTTCTAAAACCGCACTTTCGCCTTCCTCGCCGGAATCCTCATATGTGCGATCAAGGGAATACGTGCTGTAAGCTCTTGCGCCCTCCATGGCTTCTATTATCTCTTCTTCACTGTGTCCCATGTATTCCGCGATTTCTGAAACAAGCGGTGCCCGCTGCAATTTTAGCTGCAATTCATCCTTTGCATGAGGGATCTTCGCACCTATTTCCTTTAGACGGCGCGGCACTTTTACCATCCACTCTTTATCGCGAAAATATTTTTTTATTTCTCCCAAAATTGTAGGCGTTACAAATGTGGAAAATTCAAATCCTTTTGTAGGGTCGAATCTGTTGACCGCAGAAACGAGGGCGAGTGCAGCTACCTGATATAAATCATCGTAGTCCACACCTTTGTTCAGGTATTTGCGTATCAAAATATCAACAAGATAAAGATGCTCCTCGACCAATTCGTTTCTCAGTGCTATATCCCCCGTTTTATGAAATTGTTCAAATTTTTCTTTTGTGGTCATAGCCTCGGTCATATATTTTTCACCATTACTATCCTGCGCCTGCCCTCCTCATTATTGGTGTCTTCTACAGCATCCATCAGGCTGTCAATTACGACAAGTGAAAGATTTCCGTCTTCGGGGCAGTTTATGCACGGTCTTATATCTTTATGTATTCCGTATTGATTGCAGCTGTCCGTGACGGCTATTTCCATTTTGCCGTCGTACAGATTACAGCTTATTTCATAAGTATTGCAAAAACCCTCGTGTCCGTGACATGCTATCAGTTTGCATGCTTCCGTAAGCGAGATCTTTATGTCTTCAATAGCATCGATGTCAAACATAATATCCCCGGCAATGGAGGCAATCGCCAGTCTAACCATGTTTACATATTTAGGTTTGCCCGGAATGACGAATCTGAATAACTCCTTTGCATTTTCTTCCATGTCCTTTAATTATCTCCTTTCTTTAGGATTAGCTGTCAAACGAAAGCTGCCCATCGCTTTTATCAACACTGTCATTTGTTTTCGTTTCACCGTTTTCATCGTCTTCGCCGACAACTTTTGCGAGTGCTATGATGTTCGCATCATCCGCAACTTTCATTATCTTGACTCCCTGCGTGGCGCGACTGAGTTTGCTCACTTCATCGGCTTTTATCCTTATGATTATGCCGTCGGAATTTATGAGCAGTATTTCATCATCGTCTTTCACAACCGTCGCACCGATAAGATGCCCCGTCTTTTTGAACTTGCTCTTGTCGTATGTCAAAAGTCCTTTGCCGCCTCTTGCCTGTATTTTATAATCTTCGACCGGTGTCCTTTTTCCGTATCCGTTTTGGGTTACTACGAGCAGCATTTCACCTTTTTCTACGAGCGACATGGCCACAACTTCATCATCGCCATCGAGTTTTATTGCGCGCACTCCCGCCGCTATTCTGCCCATAGGTCTAACATCATGTTCTTCAAAGCATATGCACTTGCCCATCTTGGTTACGATAACGATATTGTTCGTGCCCGTACTCTTCTTGATGTCTATCAGCTGATCGTCATCTTTCAGATTTATCGCGATCAAGCCGGTTCTTCTGTTTGTATTGTATTCGGAAAGTGCCGTTTTTTTGATGGTGCCGTTCTTGGTAACGGCTATCAGGTACCGATCTTCCGCAAATTCTTTGATAGGAATTACCGCGGTAATTCTCTCATTTTGCATGAGATTGAGGAAATTAACCGCCGGCATGCCCTTCGCCGTCCTCGTCGCTTCCGGTATCTCATGCGCTTTAATGGTATGCACTTTCCCCGTATTGGTAAAGAACATAAGATGATCGAGGGTGGATGTTATAATCAAATCTTTCACGAAATCATTTTCTCGCGTGGTAATGCCGACAATTCCGCGCCCCCCTCTTTTTTGGGTTTTGTAAGTATCTGCCGGCACTCTTTTTATGTATCCCAAATGTGTAAGGGTAATGGCAACCTGTTCATCTTCTATCAAATCTTCTTCATTGAAATCACGCATATCCGGCTGAATTGTCGTGCGCCTTTTATTCGAATATTTCTCCTTGATTTCAATCAACTCATCCTTTATAACGCCCATGAGCAGAGCTTCATCGGCTAATAACGATTTATAATACGCTATGCGCTTCATCAGTTCTTCGTATTCGCTTTCGATTTTTTCGCGTTCAAGTCCCTGTAATCTCGCAAGCCTCATGTCGAGTATGGCTTGTGCTTGAATTTCCGTAAGACCGAATTTCGACATCAGCTTCTCTTTTGCATCGTTATAGCTCGCTCTAATCGTTTTGATTATCTCATCAATATTGTCCAGCGCGATTCTGAGCCCCTCCAAAATATGGGCGCGCGCCTCCGCTTTTTTGAGATCGAACTGTGTTCGCCTCGTTACCACTTCTTTTTGGAATTTCAGATACTCCGACAGGATTTCCTGCAAATTGAGTATGCGAGGCTTGCCGTTTACGAGTGCGAGCATAATCATGCTGTATGTGTCTTGCAGCTGTGTCTGTTGATATAGGCGATTGAGCGTAATCTGCGGATTTGCTTCTCTTTTGAGCTCAATCACGATTCGCATTCCCTGTCTTGAGGATTCGTCGCGTATGGCTGAAATGCCCTCTATTTTCTTATCCTTGCTCAGCTCTGCAATCTTCTCGAGCAAACGGGCTTTATTTACTTGATACGGGATCTCCGTTACAACTATCATGAACTTGCCGTTCGATTTTTCTTCGATTTCGGCTTTCGCCCTTACTGTCACCTTGCCCTGTCCCGTTCTGTATGCCGCCCTTGCGCCCGATTTTCCGAGTATGGATGCACCCGTTGGGAAGTCAGGTCCTTTTATGATTTTTACGAGTTCTTCAATGTCAATTTCAGGATTGTCTATCATCTTCGTGCAGGCATCTATCACTTCGCCAAGATTATGCGGAGGTATTGATGTCGCCATGCCGACGGCTATCCCGTTGGAACCGTTTACGAGGAGATTGGGGAATCGGGATGGAAGTACGGTCGGTTCCAATTCTTCTTCATCATAGTTCGGGGTGAAATCGACGGTTTCTTTATCTATATCACGCAGCATTTGCAGCGCGACCGGAGCAAGTCTCGCTTCCGTGTAACGGCTTGCCGCCGCCCCGTCTCCATCAACCGAACCGAAGTTTCCATGTCCATCCACCAGCATGTAATTCGTTGAAAAATCCTGCGCCATTCTAACCATCGCATCATAGATGGAGCTGTCACCGTGCGGATGGTATTTACCCATTACTTCGCCGACGATACGCGCTGATTTTTTATGCGGTTTATCCGGTGTCACGCCCAGTTCGTGCATTCCGTAGAGGATGCGCCTGTGCACCGGTTTGAGTCCGTCGCGCACATCGGGAAGTGCTCTGCCGACGATAACGCTCATCGCATAATCGATGTATGAACGCTTCATTTCATCTTGTATTTCATGTTCTATCATTCTCTGATCTTCTACCAGATTCATCTATTTTCCTCCTCGATAAGATCTATTGGTTTATTCGTGTTTAATCTGTTTATCCGTTTTCTGTCTTATATATCTATCTTTGCTTTTCTTGCATTTTCTTCTATAAACTGTTTGCGTGGCGGCACTTTATCTCCCATAAGGGTTGTAAAGATCTCATCTGCAGCCGCAACATCATCTACTGTAATGCGGATTAGTGTGCGATTTTCGTAATCCATCGTCGTTTCCCAGAGTTGATTGTAGTCCATTTCACCAAGACCCTTATAGCGCTGTATTGCGAGTTTTCCCTTTTGATCCGACAATTTCTTGAGCAGTTCCTCCTGTTCGCGCTCCGTGTAGGTATAGTGCACTTCTTTGCCGATCTTCGTCTGGAAAAGCGGCGGCTGTGCCGCATAAACATATCCGCCCTCGATGAGGGGTTTCATATAACGATAGAAGAATGTCAACAGCAGCGTTCTGATGTGCGCACCGTCAACATCGGCATCCGTCAGTATTATTATCTTGTGATATCTGAGCTTTTCGATATCGAAATCATCACCTATCCCGCAGCCGAATGCCGTAATCATGTTTTTTATTTCATCGGAATTCAAAATCCTGTCGAGCCTGGCTTTTTCCACATTCAAAATCTTTCCTCGGAGCGGCAGTATTGCCTGCCTTTGGCGGTCACGTCCGCTTTTTGCGCTGCCGCCCGCGGAATCTCCTTCCACCAAAAATATCTCGGATAGCTCCGGTTTTTTCTCTATACAGTCTGCGAGCTTTCCGGGCAGCGAGATCCCTTCAAGCACTCCCTGTTTGCGTGTTATTTCCCGCGCTTTTCTTGCCGCTTCGCGCGCTCTTGCCGCTCGCAGGCATTTATCCATGATTATGCGCGCTTCCTGCGGATTTTCATCTAAAAAAGCGCTTAAATATTCATTGGTTGATGTCTCGGTAAATCCGCGCATTGAACTGTTTCCCAGCTTCGTTTTTGTCTGACCTTCAAATTGCGGCTGTGTAAGTTTTACCGAAATTATGGCGGTTAATCCCTCCCGAACATCATCACCTGTCAGTGCCGCATCTTTTTCTTTAAGAAAATTGTTTTTTCGTGCATAATCGTTAAAAACCCTGGTAAGTGCCGATCTGAAACCGACCATATGCATGCCGCCTTCAGTCGTGTTTATATTGTTTGCATAGGAGAGTATCACTTCGCTATACGCCTCGGTGTACTGCATCGCGATTTCCACTTCGCTGTCATCGCGCTCTGCGCTGAAATATATTATATTTTTATGCAACGGTTCCTTATTGCGATTGAGATGCTCCACGAACTGTTTTACACCGCCTTCATAGTAGAATTCCAGCTTTTTTTCCTGCTCCGCTCTTTGATCTTCAAGCGTTATTTTTATTCCTTTATTGAGAAATGCCATCTCTCGAAAACGATGTTCCAATGTATCAAAATCAAATTCCGTTTCATCGAAGATTTCGGGATCCGGCCAAAATATGGTTTTTGAGCCTGTATGCGTTGCTTTCCCTACAATTTCAAGCTCTGTTACTTTTTTCCCGCGCGAGTATTCCTGTCTGTAAAGGTTTCCGCCGCGCATTACTTCTACTATCATTTTGGTCGAAAGCGCATTTACTACAGATGCGCCAACTCCGTGCAAGCCGCCGGAAACCTTGTATCCGCCCGCTCCGAATTTTCCACCTGCATGAAGAACGGTATGGATTACTTCGACTGCCGGGATTCCCAGTTTTGAATGAAGATCTACCGGCATCCCTCTGCCGTCGTCCTCGACTAATATTGAATTGTCTGCTTGTATTGCTATTTCGATATTCTTGCAATAACCTGCAAGCGCTTCATCAACGGAATTATCAACTATTTCGTAAACCAAATGGTGAAGTCCCCTCGGTCCTGTTGTGCCGATATACATACCGGGTCTTTGACGAACCGGCTCCAGTCCCTCAAGAACTTCAATTTGCTCGGCGGTATACTGCTGTTCAACTGTGTTAATCGCCATATAAAATCTCCTGTCTTTTTTTATGTATATAAAAAACGTAAAAAGTACGACCTAATACCGACACAGTATATAATAAATCGCGGGTTTTTTCAAGAAAATTACTGTTTTAATGATAAAAGTATAGCTTAATAAAAAAAGCCGCTTAAATCGGCATTTTATAACTTAATATCTATATTTTATTCTTTTACATATACTGCTAAATACTTAATCTGTCATATGTATCTTACTTCCGCATTTCCTTTTTCATTTTTTTCGACTAAAAATAAGCTGTCCGCATTTATTTGATTTCGCCGGCTTTGACTGAAATCGGCACATGTTATGAATACCTGTATATCATCTATATTGTTTAACAGATAATTCTGCCTATCCTTATCGAGTTCAGACAATACATCATCAAGTAAAAGGATCGGGCTTATTCCGCTTATTTCCTCTGTTATTTTTAATTGTGCGAGCTTTAGTGCTAAAACTGCTGTACGCTGCTGACCTTGAGATCCGTATTTTTTAATTTCTTTGTCATTTATCAACATTATTAAATCATCTCTATGTATACCTATTGTTGTTGTTTTCATGGCTATATCGCGTTTTCTTGCGCGCAAAAAGGCTTCTGATATCTTTGTTTTCAGTTCGGGCTTTATTTCTTCTTTTATTTTTTTTGCTTCCCCGCTAAAGTAAGATTCTTTAACAAATTTTTCATCATTCTCTATTTTCTTTAAAGCTTCGCAGTTTATAGACGGCTTATACCTAATTATTAAATTTTCTTTTCCTAAACTCATATTCTTCTGAATTTCTGCGGCTTTTTCCGCTAATTTGTTTATCAAAACAGCTCGCTCAATCATTATATTCGCACAGTTTTCTGCTAATTTTTCTTCCCATATATCAAGCTCCAACTCTATTTTCTCAAGTGCTGCTCCGGATTTAATAAGAGAATTTCGCTGCTTTAAAACTTTTTTATATGAAACTAATTCGTTATAGTATGATTTTTTCAGCATGGAAATTTCAACATCTATGAATCTTCTTCTTGAAGATGGTTCTCCTTTTATAAGTTTCAAGTCTTCAGGAGAAAATATCACACAATACACATTTTCAAAAAGCTCTGAAAGTTTTTTAAGTGCGATCCCGTTCAATTTTATCATCTTTCCCTGTCGGCTTATTTTTATATTTACATCAATTTTTTCTTCTTTTTCCTGCTCCGCACAAACAATGATTTCTGAAATATCTTCTCCTAATTTTATCATTTCAACATCGTGAAATGTTCGAAATGACTTACCTATTGATGATAGATATACCGCTTCTAATATATTGGTCTTCCCGTTCGCATTCTCCCCCGTGAAAACATTGACCTTGCTGTTGAAAACAAGGTCAATATCTTCATAATTTCTGAAATTTTTGAGTTTTAAGCTGTTTATTTTCATTTTTAATTCATTCTAACAGGCAATATTAAATATTCAAAACTTTCTCCTTCAACAGGCTTTATCATACACGGCGTAATATTTGTATTTAATTCAAGTTTTACTACTTTTAACACATCTATTATATATTTTGAATTAAATCCTATTTCAAGGCTGTCTCCCTTTTTTTCCGCAATTATTTCTTCTCTTAAATCACCCTCATCGCATTTAGATGTGACTTCAAGCACATCATCGGAAATTTTTAGTACTATCAGATTGTTTTTTCCCTCTTTTGCTAAAAGTGCGGCTCTTTCCATGCAATCAAGTAAATCATCGCGTCTTAATATAACCGTTGTTCTACTTTCTTGGGGTAATATGCTCTTATATTTTATAAATTCTCCTGCGAGCAATCTCAATGTTATCTTCGTATCCTCCATTGAAATTACCGCTATTTTGTCACTTACAAGCATTTCTATATCATCATCTACATCATCCTCACTAAATATTTTAGCTATTTCAATAAGTATTTTGGCTCCTATTACAATCTTTTTCTCTTTCTCATTTTTGAGATCTTCCCTTAAAATCGCCATTCTGAATCCATCTATGGCTATCATGTTTAACTTTTCTTTTTCTATCTCTATTAGAATACCTACTATTATTCCTTTTGATTCATCAAGGCTGGCGGAAAATGCGGTTTTCCTTATCATTTCCTTGAAATTCCGGCGAGGCAATATTATTTTTTCTTTTTCTTCATCTCCATCTCTTATTGTTGGAAATTCACCGGGAGAAAGTCCTATTATATTAAATTTTAATTTTCCCTGGCTTATCGATATATGACCCGATGATTCAGCTTCTTCAGTATTGTTTTCATTCGGTATATATTCTATCTCAATATCGCCGGAAGGTATTTTTCTTACTATCTCATCAAAAAGCTTAAACTGAACTATAACTGATCCTTCACTTTCAATATCCGCCGTTAATTTCTTTTCTATCTGTATATTGAGATCTGTTGCTGTTAATTTAATATAATCCTTTTTTACTTCAATTAAAACCCCTTTTAGAACAGGCATTGTAGTTCTCATTGCAACTGCCTTTGAAACCGTTCCGAGAGATTTTGCTAAAATTTGCTGGCTACATTTAAATTTCATAATTACACCTCTGAATATGTTTTTAAATTAAATTTCCGTT
>CAUUCX010000029.1:0-9844 GCA_963543615.1 uncultured Eubacteriales bacterium
TTCCTCGTTCCTCCTCACAAATTATTTGACAATATCAAAATCGGCATCCTTCTCCACGCTTTTGCCAAGATGCCGTTTTCCCTCATAAATACGCCTTGATAGTATACCCCCTGATTCGGGAACATGTCAAGGCATAATTTCGCATTATTCGCAATCCCCGCCGAAATCCTGAATTAAAGATGCAATAAGCGCCCCGGAAGTTGCGCATCATGAATCCTATTCTCCATCGACAGCCCCTTTTCTTCGAAAATCATTTGCTCAACTGCAGAATTTATTTCTTGCCAATAATCATAAACCACATTTTCATCAATAGCGCTATCCCGATCCCTTCTCAAGACAAACATCTCATCCAAACAACTATCTTGTCGTACTGCGGCAAGGTGACTATTGGCAAAATCCTTATAGCCCATGAGAACATATGTCTTTGCGCTTGGAGTTGCGCTTCGGATTGCACCACTTGAGGTACGAATCTCCCCGAGCATAGTTGCATCAAGATATGTCTTTACTTCAACGGTAACAACGGGAAGAATAATAGCGGTAGGGTCACGCTCATCAATGGTTATATCAATCTTTTTCCCTATACAAAAATCCACATCCTTCTTCATGAAATCTATTTCGGGACCGGGCAGAATTTTTATACCGGAGTATATTCCCCTATTGTATACTTGCAGCTCGCCTGAAACTATGCCAGGCAAATCTTTGAATAAATGTGAATTGATTTCTTCAAGAAATGAAGATAGGAATTTGGAACGCGAGTCAATATGCTTTTCTTCAGCAAAGCTTTCAGCTTTTTTATAATATTCATTGAAGGCCTCTGTTGCTCGTGTAAAATCTTCTCTATGCGCCTCATCAAATATCAATGTCTTCATCTTATCTCTAAATGGTCGATACTCATCTTCGTAAAAACGACAAATTGCTTCCCCAATCCCCTTGTAATTGTGGCATATCTTTCCCTCAATATTTCTTTCGTGCACAAAAGTCATAACTTCTCACCTTCTTCCAAAATCATAAATTTATTCAAATACCGCTTAATGCTTTCTGCCACTCCTTTTGCCAATAATGGCGGCACCGCATTTCCGATTTGTTGATATTGTGATATATGCTTTTCCCATGACATAGTCGTTCTTTTGCCATAAAAAACATATGAATCAGGGAATGACTGCAAGCGCGCCCCTTCGCGCGCCGTATAATTACGATCAAGATGTGGATGAACAAAATTGCTTTGAAAACTTGCCGCAACTGTAGGCGAGGGCTTATCCGGATGCGGTCTCATATTATTTTGAGAGTATACTTTACCACTTATCTTTTCAGCATCACCACGTTTTCGTTGTTGATGTTCTTCGGCGACATCGGCAACGCTTTGCCCATGTTTTATTTGGCTGAACCTTTCAACCAATCGATCAGTATGACGCATGGCGACATGATTTCTCAAAATATCGCATTCTCCACGCACCCACTTCTGGTAATCCGTCCGCGGTTCTGCATCATATTCGGCGAAATCTTGCCCTTCGCGCGCTTTAATTTGTGGCAAATCCATAATGGCTTCATCAATGGTAACCTGTTCATCTCCAAACAACCACCCTTTAGGTTCTAATGCCATCTTATCAAATGGGATATCTGCTCTCAACCCTATAAAAAAAACTCTTAATCTATTCTGCGGAACCCCAAATTCTGCGGCGTTCAATACGAACAGATCCACATTGTAACCGGCAGTTGTGAATTCAGTTAAAATCAGGTTTTTAACGCTCTCTCCTTTTTGAGTATGCATAGAAAGAATCCCAGTTACATTTTCCATGACAAAAAATCTTGGCTTGTAATGCTTAACAAATCGCACAAATTCCATAAACAAGCTGTTTCGAGGATCTTTCCTATCCCTATTTCCGCTCAATGAAAAACCCTGACAAGGGGGACCCCCGATTATACCATCAATAGGGATATCAATAATACCATCTGTTTCTTTTATTTTTCTTATATCTTGAATTAGAAGTTTCGTATTTTTATGATTGTTTTTATATGTTTCAGATGCCCATTCATCCATTTCAATAGAAAGAGGAACATGGAAGCCTGCCATTTCAAAGCCCAAGCTCAAGCCTCCACAACCTGCAAAAAGATCTATAACATTCATTTTGTTTTTCCTGGGATCTATAGGTTTAGATGTATGTGCAGGGATCAACCAAACTCCACTTTTTTTAATTGCGCCTGATATTCGCATGTTTTTACAATATTCATTTACTCGCCTGCCGCTCACTCCCCATTTTTCAGCAGCTTCATTTATAGTCAAATATTCCATCACTCCACCTCAACACAGTATTGTTTATTTTTTACAATAATTATATTCGAATATTCGAACACTTTCAATGCATTGTCCCCTAATATTATTTCGCATTATTCGCAATCCCCGCCGAAATCCTGAATTCTATTACGAAATTTTAGCACAATTACTCAAATTTCGTAATTCTTTCTGCCGCTTCGCAAGTAAAACCTAATCTTGCAGAAAGTTAGAATGCGAGATTACGCGCAATCAATAAAATAATATATCATTACAAATTGAAGAAAATGTAATGATATTGCTTGCGTTTTGTTGTTGGTCGATTTATAATAAGCATAAGAACAAATATGAAGGAGGTGTTTGAATATGGCGCAAGCAGTAAATGTGAATTTTCGATTGGATGAAGATGTTAAAAAAAGCATGGAGCAGACTTGTTCTGAATTAGGGCTTTCCATGAGCGCGGCATTTACGATTTTTGCAAAGAAAGTAGGCAGAGAAAAGCGCATCCCGTTCGAAGTTGCCATTGATCCGTTCTATTCCGAAAGCAATATCCGCTATCTTGAAAATATTGTGCGAGATATAAAAGAGGGCAAGGCGAATTTTGTTGAGCATGATTTAGTAGAGGTAGATTGATGCGGGTATTATGGGAAGATAGAGCATGGCGAGATTATCTATATTGGCGTCAAATTGTTATTTCGGTCGGGTCGTTTTCGTCGCCGAGTTCAACCCACTGATTCTCAAAAACTTCCTGGTCGAACACCTCATCGAGCGGCACTTTGAAATATTTGGCATGCCCCGATACCGCGATTGTGCCATCCGGAAGATAGATCTCACCCGTGCCCTCCATGATTTTTCGCGTGTTGCGGGTGATTCGCGCGAGGCATTTTAAGTTTTCCCCTAAAGGCACCGGCTGCCGGTATTTCAACTCCAAATTCACAGTTACAGCCCATACATCGGGTTCGTAAACCCAGATCGCCCTGCCGATAGCTTCATCCACGACTGCCGAGATAACGCCGCCGTGAACTCTGTCGGGGAAACTCTGCTGTTTCTCCTTTGTTTTGAAAATGCAAATCACTTCATCCGTATCGGTCTCATAGAATCTGGCATCGAATCCGAATTCATTGTCGATCCCGCATACGGCACACTGCCTTGCATTTCCCTGCTTTCTAACTATCTTATAAACCCTCATATCAAAACCTCTGCGTTTTCTTCTACTATATCAATTATATTTCGTTACGCCTTGTTATGCTTAACGGAAGAAAACCAATGTATCCAATATGAATATCGGAATCAATATCGAAATTGACCACAGCATATAACCGAAGAATGACGGCATCTTTATCTTATTTTCTTCTGCGATGGCTTTTACCATGAAGTTCGGAGCGTTCCCTATATATGTGTTTGCTCCCATGAATACCGCGCCCGCGGAAACCGCAATCAGATTGATCGGCAATATGGTTCCGACCGCGGTGGTAAGGCCTGTGGTTGAACCGAGCGATGCCGCAGTTGTCATGAATACCAGGTATGTAGGTGCGTTATCGAGGAAGGATGACAAAACTCCGGTCGCCCAGAAGAAGTGCCAAGGTGAGCTGAGACCCAGTTCGGCGCCGTGCGCATGAAGTAATGCAAGTGCCGGGATCATCGTGATAAATATCCCGATGAACAGTTCCGCAACTTCCTTAATAGGTGCAAAGGTAAATGCATTGAGCTCGCGCGTGGTTTTTTTGGTCGTCTTCATAGAAAGCAATGCCGCAATGAGAATGAATATTATCTGCACGAACCAATTTATCTGCAATCTGATTCCTTCAAACACATCGAGCCCGATAGTCATGCCGTTTTCATCTTTCAGCGAATCCATCATGCCTAATTTCCCGTTGAGGATAACTGTGAATACTATCATTCCGATGAATATGAAATTGTGCGCACCCTCGATTTTCAGAGGCTCCTTTTCGCCGGCTGCCATGACATCTTTAGGGCTGCGACCTGCCGCCAATTCTTTTTTATATGCCCTGCTATCGATAATGAAGAACAGCACGGACAGGATTGCGATGTTCATGAGCATGAGCGGCAGCAGCTTCATGGTCCAGAAGAACGGCACGCCTCTTAAAAATCCCAAAAAGAGCGGCGGATCTCCAACCGGTGTGAGCGAACAGCCTATATTGGCAACCATAAAGATGAAGAATATAACAACATGCGCTTTTTTTTCGCGCCACTTATTCGCACGAATGATCGGCCTTATAAAGAGCATTGCCGCACCTGTGGTTCCAATCCAGCTCGCAAGGAGTGTGCCTATGAGCAAAATTGCGAGATTTACTTTCGGAGTCCCCGCAAGAGTTCCTTTTAATGCGATTCCGCCCGCCGCGACGAAAAGCCCGAGCAGCAATACGATGAACGGCACATAGTCAAGCAATACTATTTCGAGAAGATTGAATGTTAAAACTTTTGCGCCATAAGCAATCCCGAACGGAATCAGAAAGAGAAGTGACCAAAGAATTGAAACTTTAAGCAAATTATGCTCCCACCATTCCGGCTTTACAAGCGGTACGATAGCTATGGACAGCAGCATCCCGACAAAAGGGATGATACTCCATACCGGCAGGAGTTCCCCGATGTTGTGCATTTTCATGCTCCTTTCATAAAAACAATAAACGGCTTGATTGCCGTAAAATCAATAAAAACAGTCAATTTAAATACTCGGCAAAGCGATCATAAAATCGCCTGCTTTGAACTTCGAGATTATATCACTTTATCCCTTGGGCGTAAAGCCGTTTGCGAGATATGGGTTTTAGGGGAGCGGTTTTTTATATATGTGAACGGGGACATCGCCGAAGCCGTCATATCGCTTGAATGTGTGAATTCGCAGGAAGCCTCCATCTTCATAGATTTTTTGAGCGCTGCGCCAATCGTCGCTGACCATTAGATATATGTTTCTTAACTGTGAGTGAAGTTCGATGATCTTTTCTATGGATGCATTGAAAAAATATCGTGCGGGGCTGAGCCCGGAGCCGCCGTAGTATGCCGGCTTATTGAATCCGATGAGCCTCGCACCGCGCAATTTGGGATTTACGGCAAATGAAGATATATACAGCGTTTCACCGTCGCTCTTATGAAGTTCCGATGCGGTGTGCCCGAGCTTAAAAACTTTTTCAAAATCGTTCGGCTCGCCGGTCCATATCTCGGAGAAGAAGCTTCCCAGAAGGCGGGAATCCATATCGCACAGGGCGAAATTGGTGGTGCTGCAAGTGCTTATCCTATCGAGGAAAACGGATTTTTCTTCCATGATTTCATCATTGAAGCTCTGTGCCTCAAGCTCCATAATCATATCTATGTCGCTGCCTGTGATTGCTCTGATTGCGATTTTGTCCGCCGGAATTTCAATGCGAGCTCGGTTCTTGCTTTTATCCTTCATTTCTTCTTTTTCTTCATTCCAAGCGGGGCATATTTGCTTATTTTCATATAGTTTTATTTCACCCATTGATTTCACCCGCCAATATTCATACTTTATTTGTTTCCGATATTTCCCCCTTATTATACTCCTAAATGGAATTTTGCAACACCTGTTGATTTTTATTTTAATTCATCAAGCCGCATTCTTTTAGAATGCCGCGGGAGCGTGGGGGCGAGGGGGCGCGATGCAGGAGCGTGGTGCAGTGAGATGACGCGCGGGAGCGCGAGGTGGTGGTGCGGTGCGGGGACGCGAGGGGGCGCGAGGGAGCGCGAGGTGGTGGTGCGGTGCGGGGGCATGAGGGGGCGCGAGGTGGTGGGTAGACGGCGATGCGCAGATACATAAAAATGCGCGTGAGATGACGCGCGGGGGCGCGAGGGGGCGCGATGCAGGAGCGTGGTGCAGTGAGGTGACGCGCGCGCGTGGGGCGCAGAAAAATTGAAATGATGGTGAGTATGAGGCGAGTGTGTTATGATAGGAAGTAAATGGGAGGCATGGATGTGGAGATGAGACAGTGCTGTGGCGAGCGGCAGCTTAAGGGGGCGGTATGCCGAGGGGAAACTGCACTGTGGCGAGCGGCAGCTTAAGGCTGCATAACATTTTTGGAAGTGTTTTGCGGGAAAGGAGTGAGCATGGATATACGGTTTGCGGATGTGAGGGATGCGGCAACGGTGACGGAGTGGATAAGAAAGCTGGGCAACTACCAGATGATGGGAGATGCGGTTACCGTGGAAGTGCACGATATCGAACTCCTGCTCACCGAGCAGCGCGCAAAGGCGATAATCGGATATGAGGGTTGCCGCGTGGTTGCTATGGCATATTTCTTCGATATTTCCTATTCTTTTACGGGGATAAATGCTCTTTACATCGATGCCATGATCGTAGATGAGAATGCACGAAATGCGGGCGCAGGCGCGGAGATGTTCAGGTTTTTGGCTGATTATGCGCTGAAAAACGGATATAAACGCCTCCAGTGGGCATGCCTTGATTGGAATGAAATCGGCATAAATTTCTACGACAAGATAGGCGCGACCCGTTTCGACAATTTGATAGTATATCGCATGGATACGCCACAGCTGGAAAAACTGCTTTTACCGCTCGAGTAATTCCGGATCATTCAATCAATGCCGGAACCTAAAGCGGAATCGTTTAAGATGCGGTTCGGTTTTGGCGGACAGCAAAAATCCGGGAGATTATTGATATCATGCTAAAAAGTGAATTCCGAAAGAAGAGAGCGGAATGGTCTCCGGTGGGGTTATTTGTGGTATTTTTCGCCTGCGTTTATCTTGAACGCGCGGTAGATTTGCTCGAGCAAAACGGGGCGAAACATCTGATGCGGAAAGGTGAGCTTGGAAAACGACATCAGTTCGGAGGCGCCGCTCCGCACAGCTTCCGAAAGTCCGAGCGACCCGCCTATGAGGAAGCTGATGCGGCTCTTGCCGGATGCGGCAAGTGCGCCGAGGTGGCGGGCGAATTCGGGAGAGCTGTATTGTCGCCCCCGCGGATCCATGGCAAACACATAATCCGCGGGCCCGCCGGCGCGGCCGGGAGCGGAGCCTTTACCGACGCCGGCGCCCGCCGCCACCTCGGCGAGCAGCGCCTTGCCCTCACTTTCCCGAACGCCTTCTTCATCGGCGGGAGAGGCGTTCGCAGGAAGCCGCGCCTCTTTCAGCTCGACTATCTCAAGCCTGCAATACGGCGCGAGCCTTTTTTCATATTCTTCCACAGCTTCTCGCCAGTAATTTTCCTTGAGCCTTCCTATGCAAATTATCCTGATATTAATCATCCTTTTCTTCTTTCGTGATTCAATTATAAACGCTTCGAATTGCACACGGTTAAAATTCAATCGGTCAAACTTATATAGTCATTTTGAAAGTCTTCAGTATAGATTTGAATCGCAAAACCTTTTGCTTCATCGGCTTGACCGCTTCATTGCGATAAAATCCCGCGCAGCATTCAATTTGTGACGACTGCAAAACAAATTGTTTCAAAGTACGGCTGCGACGAATTTCCCGGCAACCTCATAAACGGTACAGCGGGCTTATCGCATCTCTGTGCAGTATGTCCAGCTTCAGGTAATCCGCCAAAAAATGCCCGCAGTCCGCCAGGTGATTTCGCACGGTCTCATATGCCATCTCCGGAAAATTATTTTCCCGCGACAAGTGTGCGAGCAGAATTTTCCGCGGCTTATCACTCTCATCCAAAAGGCGTGCCACAGTCGCGGCCGCGGCATCGTTGGAAAGATGCCCTTCATCCCCCTTTATCCGCTGTTTCAGATACCATGGATATGAACCGTACTGCAACATCTGTTCATCGAAATTGGACTCGATTGCAATCAAGTCCGAATCATATATATTCTCAAAAATGCGTTCATCGACCATTCCGGTATCCGTAAGTATGCTGACCTGCTGCCCGCCGTGAATCAACGAATACCCCACCGGCTCATTTGCATCATGGCTCAAACGAATCGGCACAACTTCGATATCGCCTACGCGGAACCTTTCACCGCTCGCAATCACCCGCCGCTTTTCCTCATGCACCGCCCAATCAACGCTGCTCCATGTCCCGCGAGTAGCATATACCCGAGCAAGTTCCGCTTTTCGCGCCACGGTGCGCAGACTTTTAACATGATCCGAATGCTCATGCGTTATCAAAACGGCGCTGATTTCTTCTATCCGATTGCCGCAGCATGCCAAACCTTCCTCTATTCGCTTACAGCTGATGCCCGCATCAATAATAACAGAGGTTTTATCCGAACGAACCAAGTATGAATTTCCACTGCTTCCGCTCGCAAATGAGCAAAACTCCAAAGCCATAATTATCTCCTAAAGTCCAAATCCGTCAACTTCAAACACCTCGCCGCTTTTAAGCGTGATTCGCCAAACCGGAGCTGCGGTATCGCTGAGTGCGGGTTCGGTCCCGGCAGGCGCGCTGCCGACTTTATAAATCATGCGTATATCTTCAACCGCGGCTTTCTTCCCGCCAAAATCGCCCATGAATTTCACAAGCGCCGCCTCCGGAGGAATTATCCCGTATTTTCGCGATTCATGCAAAGACTTATACCACTTATATTCTATATCAATCAGGTTGGCATTTCTATACCGCAATATGAAGTAAAGCCCATCTACCGGCATATCATTGTAAACCGCCTCGAATTTGAGTTCGGCATTAACCGCAGCTGCTCCTTCAGCATCATCGCCCGATTCGATATCCGCGCTGTACTCCGTAAATTCATATCCCTCTTCCGCCACATTGAGATACTTCAGCACCTGCTTCGCATCTTTCAAATACAGATTTTTCACCCTCTCGTTTTGAAGCGCGGCGGTTGAAAGCTCGGGCAGCTCATCTCCGATATCAAAGGGCGCTCTTGCGCTTTGCGGGATCGTCAATTTTGAATTCTTGATTTCCAGATACTCAATTTCCAAGAGACCGCATTCACTGTGCCAGCTCGGTAGAGTCGTTTCTATCGTGATTCCATGTTTTTCGAGCAGCTCAACGACATTGCTGCCTTTAAGCGTTTCCTTTTGCTCCTCATCAAGCTGTATGTATGTGAATAAAAAGAATATATTGGTAATAAGCAATGCCACTATCAATATACTTTTCGCTTTTCCCCAATCCATTCTCCCACCTCTAATTTCCCCGGCTTTAATCCCCGCAAACGAGTCCCGGGCTCAATACGACTGATGCCCCTCACAGTTGATTCCCGCAAATGTATCCGGAGCCGAGCGCGGCTGACGAGCCCTCCGGCTTTAATCCCCGCGAACGATCCCGAAGCCGAGCGGTTCGGCGCTGTACAAATCAAAATACATATCTATATCACCCGCTGAAACTATCCATGCCGGCTTGAGCACATCCGCGCCATGCATTATCAAATATCCATATCTTATTCTGCTGATCTTCATCGCCAGCGCCTCAAATGTTTTAAGTTCTTCCGGCTTAAACTGCCCCTCTTCAATTAGAATTCGCCTCATATTCTTATAGTTCATGGCGAGCGCATTTATCGGTTCATGCTGCGGTTCACGATGCTGCGCGGTGTATGCGGCGAGCGGTCTTTCGCAGTGAATCGCCGCACGCTTCATGTATATAACTCTTTCGCCCATGACCTCCACCTCAACCGTCATCCCTTCCTC
>CAUUCX010000030.1:0-9689 GCA_963543615.1 uncultured Eubacteriales bacterium
GGGGCTCGGTGATATCAGCGATAAACCCATTGGAGCGCTTTCCGGCGGGCAGCGCCAGCGAGTGTGGATAGCGATGTCGCTTGCGCAGAAGAGCAATTTTCTGTTCCTGGATGAGCCCACAACATATCTGGACATCAAATATCAGATAGAAATTTTGGAACTGGTGAGGCATCTGAACAGGAATTTGGGGATTACCATAGTGATGGTTCTGCACGATATCAATCAGGCCTTAAAATACTCGGATGAGGTAATAGGTCTTAAGGACGGCAAGATCGTATTTGCCGGGACACCCGATGCGGTCATAACCGATGAGAGCGTGAGCGACCTGTACGATATAGCCCTTGCGGTGGAGGAATTTAACAATGTTAAGGTTGTGATGCCTAAAAACAGCAATTAAGGGATATTGAAGAACATTAAGATGATTAAACGGGAGCAGGAGTTTTTTGTCTAAAAGGATCATAATATTTTTTATAGACATTTAGATGAGAAAGTGATAAGTTGTTCATTAAGGCTAATAAAGTCATTTTGACTTTTTGCAGTATAAGTTTTTTATTTAGGAGGGATATTATGAAAAGAATTATATCACTATTGTGCGTGTTTGCATTGCTCGCAATTCCCATGACGGCAAGCGCGGATGCCGTTGAAAAAGTTGTTCCGGTTGAAGCGCGCAAAGCATTCAACGAAAAGGAGTTCTCCATGGCTCACGGTGCAATCAATCATGAAGCAACGGTTGTAGAGCAGGCTGATGGTAAATATCAATATACCATCATGTCAAAACCCATGAAGCTGGGAACTGCATATGGACATTTGCTCAAATTGTTTGTTTACGACGGAGAGAACAAGGTTGAAACGAAAAAAGAATCGGTTTCGGGCATGGGTGAATATGATACCAAGTTCACCTTTACAGCGGAAAAGAGCGACAAGATCAAATTGGCGGTATGGGTAGATGCTATGGATGAAATAGCGGGCGGCGGTCCCGGTTCGGGCGAACAGGATGTGTTTTTCTGCTTTGACTGGTCAAAAGCAAAAGAAAAAGGCGCGCCGGCTGTAGATAAGAAGGTAACCGTGCCTGTCGGAACCGACCCGATTCAGGTGTTCGTAGACGGCAATCAGGTTAAATTCGATGCCAAACCTTTTATCACAAACGGTAGAACATTGGTTCCGATGCGAGCAATTTTTGAAGCCCTCGATGCGACGGTAGAGTGGGACGATGCCACAAAAACGGCGACTGCCAAAAAGGATGCCGTGGTGGTGAAGATAAAGATCAACTCCACAGATGCTTTTATCGGAAGATCGGGAACGAGTGAGGTTAAGAAGTTGGATGCGGCAGCTATAATAAAGGACGGCAGGACTTTCGTGCCGCTCAGATTTATCGGTGAGGCATTCAATAATCAGGTGAGCTATGATAAGAACTCGAATATCGCTATTATAAACATCATGAAATAGGATTTTTCGATCAAGTTCATAGCGATTAGCAAAACCCCGCAGTTAATGCGGGGTTTTGCTATATTTTTTTCAACGAATAATTATTCCGTATCATCGCTGCTTAATTCATCGGATGCTCGCCATTGCCTTTGATAATCTTTTGCGGTGCAGCCGCTGTATTTCTTAAAGACGGTATTGAAATAACCTTGGCTTCCGAATCCGAGCTTTCTTGCGATTTCATTGATTTGTTTATCCGTATGCGCGAGATAATATTTGCTGCGATTGATCTTGGATAGATTTATGTAATCGGGGAAAGGCATATGGATGCATTCCTTAAAAAGCGCTGAAAAATAGGTTTTAGCAACATGTACATGATCCGAAACCTCCTGCAATGTGATTTTTTCATCTAAATGCATGTGTATATAGAACAGGGCTTTTTTCATGATTTCACTATTGTACTTGTCCGTAGACAGAGATATCTGTTTTCCGAATCCCGATATCGCGATTTTTCCGAGCCTGATGCATTCCTTTTCCGTATTTTTTTGAGATAAAATGCGTATCAATGTCTGTCCTTTCGCATAGGCGATGAATGCCGGTATCTCATTATCTATAGACAATTCGATAAAGTCGTTTATTAGAATCGTAATATGTTTTTTCAGAGAATCCACTGAAGAAATGTCTGAAAGTGAAAACAGATTTTCCGACTTAAAGTACTGCTCATAAAGTTTCAGTGCTTTCTCGATTTGACCCAGTCGCAAAAATTCCGCAATGCTATTTTTGAAATCAAGATATCTATCTATTTCACATACTTCATTCGTTTCGCAAATTTTAGTCATATTATCCACCTCCTTTCAAAATATAAAATCCGATATAAAATCCGGTTTTCATATCAATGGATATGTATATTGCACAATGCGAACGGTGCGATATAAAGCACAGGTGTATTACGCTAATCATGTTACCACAAATATGTTAGCTTTTACAAACGATATAATCCACATAATTGAAGGAAAAATTTAAAAATATTATGATCTTTATAAAAAAAAGATAAAAATGATTGAAAATATTGCGGGAAAGATATATTATTTCAATTAAGCGCGTAAGGATTAGCTAACCCGTTTGAGCGAAGTTCTTCTTATGGGTTTGCAGGCTGTTTTGAGTTCGAGGTAAATATGATCAATAAAGCATTGGCAAAATATATAGGGGATACGAGAAAACATATATTTTTCAGCGTGTTTGCAAGGTGGGTAAAGCTTATTTGCAATATCGGCTTCGCGTTTATTTTTGCGTATTTGTTAAGCTCCCTTTTGAACGGAACGAAAATTGAATTTGCCCGGGGTATAGCTCTTGGGATTGTTGTGATCGCCGCGGCAAAATTTCTCCTGTCGCGCCGGATAGCTTTCGAAAATTCAAAGGTTGTAGATGAGGTTAAATTGAATTTGCGCAGGCGCATATATTCAAAAATACTGGAATACGGTCCGGGCTACATAAATGAAATATCGACCGCTAAAGCGATACAGCTCGGAGTTGAAAATGTGGAGCAGCTTGAAACGTATTACGGCGGCTATATAACACAGCTGTATTATTCGTTTTTGGCGGCGATAACTCTGTTCATCTTCATAGCCTTGTATGATGTGCGCGTGGGGCTCGTCATTTTGCTTATTTCTCCGATAATCCCGCTGCTTCTGACCTTATTGCTCAAGGTGGTTCGCAATGTTCAGTCTAAATACTGGAAGAGTTATTCGGATGTGGGGGCATTATTCTTGGACAGCTTGCAAGGACTGACCACCCTTAAACTCTTCGGCGCGGATGAAGTGCGTGCGGAAGAAATGGATCGCAAGGCGGAAAAATTCAGAAAGGATACTATGCGAGTGTTGAGAATGCAGCTGAATTCGATAAATATAGTCGATTTGCTGTGCTATGGCGGAGCCGCGGGAACAGTGATACTCGCGCTGCAAGGCGTTGAAGCGGGGCGACTTGATGTGTTCGCATGCATATTGATTATTATATTGTCTGCCGAGTTTTTTGTACCTATGCGTCAGCTCACCGCTCTATTTCATGTTGCTATGGGCGGTGTAACCGCGGGCGAGCAGATAGTTGATTTTTTGAAGAGTGAACCGAAAAAAAGCGAGGGTGTTGAGAATTTCCCGGAGGGAGCGGATATAAGTGTAAAATCCTTGAATTTTTCCTATGATGGGGACAGGCGCATATTATCCGATGTGACTCTCAATGTCAGGAATAAGGGGCTGGTCGCTTTCGTCGGGGTGTCCGGCTGCGGAAAATCCACACTTGCCGGCATCCTTTCCGGGCAGTTGCAGCTTGGGGACGGTATGGTTTTTTACGGAGATATCGATATAAATCACATAGACAGAGAAAAATTGGTTGCAGCCGTTACAAGGGTTTCTCATGACGGGCATGTGTTTAAGGGCAGCATAAGGAGCAATTTGCAGATAGGAAATCCGACGGCTACAGATGAGGAGATGATAGAAGCACTCAAAGAGGTGAACCTCTGGGATTTCATGGCCGAAGCGAAAGGGCTTGATACTCCCGTGTTGAGCGGGGCATCAAATCTGTCCGGAGGACAGGCGCAGCGTCTTTGCCTTGCGCGTGCATTGCTTCATAACAGCAGCATTTATATATTCGATGAGGCCGCATCGAATGTCGATATCGAGAGCGAGGAGATAATACTGCGCTCAATAGAAAAGATTGCTGAAAGCAGGACAGCCATATATATATCGCACAGACTCAGAAGTATTATGCGGGCGGATAATATCTATGTGTTCGATGCGGGCAGAATTGTCGAAGAGGGAACTCATGAGGATCTCATGAGCCGCAAAGGGATTTATCGGAGTCTGTTTGCCGAGCAGGAAGAGCTCGAGAATTTCAGGAATTCCGATATGAGAGGGATGTGGGACAATGGTCAATAGAAAGAAAAGATACAGCATAAATATCATGTTCAAATTGCTTAAATTTACAAAACCCATGCTGCTCCCGATAGGAGTTGCCGTAATAATGGGAATTTCGGGTTTTCTATTGTCATTCGGTCTCGGTATATTTGGCGGATACGGCTTGCTCGCATTGAGCGGTACCGGCGACAATATCTTTTCGAATTTGCCGTTCGGCGGGCACGATTTGCATTGGTATGTGATCGCAATGATATTGTGCGCGGTTTTCAGATCCCTGCTTCACTATATAGAGCAGCTGTGCAATCATTTTATAGCATTCAGGATTTTAGCGGAAATAAGAGGGCAGGTATTTAATGCGATGCGGCGACTTGCTCCCGCAAAGCTGGAAAATAAAAATAAAGGCAGTTTAATCTCGATCATCACGGCGGATATTGAGCTGCTGGAGGTTTTCTTTGCACATACTATTTCACCGATAATGATTGCCGCGGGTACGGCTGTTGCGCTGATCATATTCTACGCATGTATAAATCCGTATTTGATGTTGCTTGCCGTAGGTTTTTACATATTGGCGGGGATATTGATTCCGGTGATTGCGGGGAAAAAATCCAATGCGGTCGGGCTCAGTTTGAGAAATGAGGTGGGGGAACTCAACGGGCAGTTCCTGGATTACTTGCGCGGTATTCGCGAGGTGATTCAGTACAGCATGGGAGATGAAACCCTGCGAAATATCGATTCAAGTACATTGCAATTACTCGATAAACAGAGGGAATTGCGCAAGCAAAGCGGCACGCTTACCGGGATTACCGATGTGCTGATCGTTTTGTCGGGCATTTCGATTTTCTGCGCCGCAGGCTTGCTTTCGGCTTCGGGGAAAATCGCTCCTTCGGAAGCTTTTATAGCGTGTCTCACGATGATAAGCACATTCGGACCTTTTATCGCCATTGCAAATCTCGGCAATACCCTTAGCCACACTCTTGCCGCCGGAGAAAGGGTTTTAGGCATACTTGATGAAGTCCCTGAAGTATTTCCCGTTACGGATGGCAGGGATGTGGAATTTTCGGGGATTGAGGTTAGAAATTTGAACTTCGCCTATGATGATGAAGAGGTGATAAGCGACATAAGTCTCAAGATCGGCAAGGGTGAAATATTGGGGATACAGGGGGAGAGCGGCTCGGGTAAATCTACGCTTTTGAAGCTCATAATGAGATTTTGGAAGCCTGTGAGCGGTGAAATCCTCATGAGCGATGTCAATATAGAAAATATAAATACGAAATCCCTGTTAAAGAATATAAATTATATGACTCAAGAAACGGTGCTGTTTTCGGGAACGATTGAAGAAAATATGCGTATTGCCAAAATTGATGCGGATATTGAAAGCATAAAAGCCGCATGTGAAAAAGCCGGGATTTTGAGACATATAGAAAATTTGCCGCAAGGTTTTGATACGCAGGTCGCAGAGCTGGGCGATAATTTCAGCGGTGGAGAAAGGCAGCGACTGGGACTCGCACGGTGTTTCCTTGCCGATGCGCCGGTGATTTTCCTCGATGAACCCACTTCAAATCTTGACAGTCAAAATGAAAGCTTAATATTAAAAACCTTATATCAGGCGAGAAAGGATAAGACAATAGTCACGGTTTCACATAGAGAATCCACTCTTGCCATTTCCGACAGAGTTTATAAATTGACATAGCGGAATTTTTTGAGTTCGTTGGAAGGGAGCTGAAAAATAAAAATAAATTACAGTTGCCTATAGCTAATTCATCTGATATAATTTACATAAATCTTATTGTTTTAGGCTCGATATATGAATTGATATGATTGCTGAATCCCCATTCGGGATTCGTTATATCGGTTTAAAAAGTCTAATATTGTTTATTTGAGGGGGTGCTTATGAAAGTATATAAGAAGCTGTTTGCATATGTTCCCAAGGAAAAGTATTTGGGATATATCGCATTGATCATATCGCTGATATCTGTAGCGGTTACGGTGGGGGCGTATTACTGCATATCTCGATTTTTGAATGAGGTTATAGTTTATGAGAATTTGGCGCAGGCAAAACAATATGGCTTGCTCATAACCGGTCTTTTATTGCTCGGCGCTTTATTGTATTTCGCTTCCGGCTATGCATCGCACAAGTTGGGATTTCGCTTGGAGACAAATTTGCGAAAAAAAGGAATAGACGGCTTAACGGAATCGAGTTTCAAGTTTTTCGATTTACATCCTTCGGGGCTCACAAGAAAAACCATTGACGATAATGCCGCATTAACTCATATGATGGTGGCGCATTTGATACCGGACATGCCGCAGGCGATGTTCACGCCCATACTGGTTATAATCTTGGGATTTGTGATAAATTTGAGGCTGGGATTGACCATATTGGTGCTCGTTATTCTCAGCGGGATCCTGCTTAGCCGCATGATGGGCAGCAAGGAGTTCATGAAGAATTATCAGGCTGCTCTTGATGCTTTGAGTGCGGAGACCGTGGAGTATGTGCGAGGCATGCAGGTTATAAAAATCTTCGGTGCGAGCATCACCTCATTTAAGGCGTTGTACAGAGCTATAGTTGAGTATTCAAAATACGCATATGAATATTCCATATCCATGAAGATACCGTATAGCGTTTATCAGTGGATTTTCTTCGGCTTGATTGCGATAGTTATACCGCCTTTGTTGTTATTCACCGATGTTTCCCTCGATCCTGCGGGCACGGTGGTTGATTTGGTAATGCTGTTTTTCCTCACCGGAGTATTTTTTGTCGCTTTTATGAAGATAATGTATGTGAGCATGTTTTCTTTTCAGGCGACTAGCGCGGTAGAAAAGCTGGAAAAGATGTTTGATGAAATGCATGTTGACAAATTGACATTCGGTGATGTGGAATCTTTCGATAATTTTGATATCGAATTTGATGATGTCAGCTTCGGTTATGGTGAGAATTCGGTTCTTGAGCATTTGAGTTTCAGTTTGAAGGGCGGGCGTTCATATGCGCTTATGGGGGCTTCCGGCAGCGGGAAAACCACAATTGCAAAGCTGATATCGGGATTTTATAAGGTAAACGACGGTGCGATCAAGATAGGCGGGAAGCCGCTGAATGCTTACACGCAGTCCGCCATAATAAAAAACATAGCATTTGTATTTCAGGATGCAAAGCTGTTTAAGCAGAGTTTGTACGATAATGTTGCCTTGGCAAAAAAAGATGCGACTCGCGACGAGGTATTGCAAGCCATGCATTTGGCGGGTTGTGATTCCATCTTGGATAAATTCCCTGAACGTGAAAACACCATGATAGGCAGCAAGGGCATATATCTTTCCGGTGGAGAAAAACAGAGGATTGCTATAGCTCGGGCAATACTGAAAGGTTCGAATATAATTATATTGGATGAGGCGAGCGCCGCGGTAGATCCGGAAAGTGAACACGAATTGCAGCTCGCGTTTTCAAATCTCATGAAGGGGAAAACCGTGATAATGATCGCACATAGGCTTACGAGTATCAAAAACCTGGATGAGATTTTAGTGCTCGAAAACGGGCAGATTATTGAACGCGGAAGCGATGCGGAGCTGATGACAGGTAATACCAAATACAGAGAGTTACAGAATCTTTATAGCAGTGCTAATGAATGGAGGGTTGGAGATGCGAAAGTACGTTAAGAATAGATTTGCCTTGACGGAGCAGGGCTCGAAAAGCGTCATACATGCGACAGGGATCAGCTTCTTGTTGTGCTGCGCGCATATGCTGCCTGTGATGTTACTGATGTTTTTTATGGATGATTTGCTGAATATGCAGGGTAGGGAGAATAAGATATATTTCATAGCTTCAGCTGTCATCCTGGTGATTATGATGATTCTTTTACTGAAAGAATACGAGGCGCTGTATAATGCGACTTATAAAGAGGGCGCCAATTTGAGGATTGAAACGGGGCAGCGCCTCAATGAACTGCCGTTATCGTATTTTTCAAAGCATGATCTCTCGGATTTGGCACAGACGATTATGATCGATATAGACGGCATAGAACATGCGTTGAGTCATGCCATTCCGAAATATCTTGCATTTATGATTTTCCTCCCGATCATATCCGTTTTATTGTTGATCGGAAATGTGAAAATGGGACTTGCAGTGGTTCTGCCTGTTTTAGTCAGCATACTTTTTATATTCCTATCAAAGCGTGCGCAGATAAAAGGGCATAACAAATACTATAAGCAGCTTCGCGAGAATTCCGAAGCGTTTCAGGAGGCAATAGAATTGCAGCAGGAAATAAAGAGCTTTGATTTGTCTTATGAAAATAAACGCAGATTGTATAAGCAGATGGAAGAGAGCGAAAAACTGCATATCAAGTCGGAAAGAATGCTGATGATAGTTATGGGTGTATCGCATATTATAAATTTTGCAAGCCTCGCGATAGTCGTTTTGGTAGGCGTGGATATGTTGGCAAAAGGGGAGATAAATGCGATGTATTTCGTGGGATATTTCCTCGCGGCAATGAAGATCAAAGAGATAGTGGATGCCAATAAAGAGGGGGCAATGGAGATATTCTATCTGGATCCTAAAATCAATAGGATAAAGGAGATAAGAAACGCAGAAACTCAAACGGGCGAGGATGTCAAAATAGAGGATTTCGATATTTCACTTGAGCATGTGCAGTTCTCATATGATGACAGTTCAAAGGTGATAAAGGATGTCAGCTTTGATGTGAAGCGGGGCGAGGTGATCGCGCTTGTCGGGAAAAGCGGCTGCGGCAAGACAAGTCTTCTCAGATTGATTTCGCGTCTTTATGACTACGATCAGGGGAAGATAACGATAGGCGGAAAGGATATCAAAGAGATATCGACTGATGCGCTCTTTGCGGAAATTTCCATAGTATTTCAGGATGTCACTCTGTTTAATACATCCGTGCTTGAAAATATCAGAATCGGCAGAGACGGGGCTACCGATGCGGAAGTTATGCAGGCGGCGAAGCTTGCAAATTGCGATGAATTCGTGGAGAAAATGGAGCAGGGCTACTATACTCCTGTGGGAGAAAACGGTGTGGAGTTATCCGGCGGCGAACGCCAGAGAATATCCATTGCAAGAGCATTCCTGAAAGATGCGCCTATCGTCATTTTGGATGAAATTGCGGCGAGCTTGGATGTCGAAAATGAAAAGAAGATCCAGGACAGCCTGAATAAGCTGATGAAAGGCAAAACCGTAATAATTATATCTCACAGAATGAAGTCCGTTGAAAATGTTGACAGAATAGTAGTTCTCGATAACGGATATGTTGAGGGAATAGGCACGCATGAGGAGCTGCTTGCCGATTCGCTCGTGTATAGAAATCTGATTGAGCGTTCAAGTATGGCGGAAGGATTTGTATATTAAATTTGAAT
>CAUUCX010000031.1:0-9510 GCA_963543615.1 uncultured Eubacteriales bacterium
GCTTTATCCACACCTAAATGCGCATGTAAATCCCCGCCGAACTGCGTTGTTAAATTATATTTCCCGTCAGATAAGGTGCCCGCCCCGCCGTATCCGTTCATAACATGACACGGATCGCAGTGGACACATTTATCCGTCTTACCCTCTTTGATAGGACATAACCGCCCCTCAAGCGGGCTACCCCTATCAAGCATGAGAACTCTCGCTTTATTATCCAGTTTTGTGAGCTCATAAGACATGAACACGCCCCCGGCACCCGCACCGGCTATAATCACATCGTACTTTTGCATATCGTTTTCTCCCGATACAATTTACCCCATCTAAATAAACAAGCCGCATAACCATACGCATTGATGCAGGATATGCAGGCTTATTTTTAATTCCATGAAAATATTGAGCGCTTATTCCGCAACATCTTCCTCTGCAACGATTCTGTCAAATTCAGCAACAACTTTCTCAAATTCCGCATCATCTTCTATATCCGTAAGTTCGAATTCCCCGTTCTCATCTTCGGAATAGCCGTAAAGATAAACATCATCAGTACCGTCAAGCGGCAGTAATGCGATATACTCTTTATCATCGCAATCGAATACACCCATCATCTCGCATTCAACCGATGTACCGTCATCAAATTCAATCGTTATGATTTCTTCTTCCATTTCCATCGTTTCATCAACTTTTTTTTCATTATCCATAATTGTAATCTCCTTAATTTACGCACTGATTTTCGCATTTCAAGAAGACTCGCCGAGGGCAAGCCTTACACCTCATATTATATATTTTATTTCGCCATTTCTCAACTAAAAATTATGCTTAAAATACGCGCAAACGGCTTCTGCCGATTTTTTATCCATGCCGGGAACCGACAGGATATCCTCATAACTCGCCTTTTTGACGGCATCGATGCTTCCGAATCTTGTGAGCAGGGCATTTCTGCGGCGCGGTCCGATGCCGCAGATTTCATCCAAAACGGATTTTATTCCCCCATCGCGCAATTCCCTGTGATATGTGATTGCGAATCTATGCGTTTCTTCTTGAATTTTGCCGATATATTGGTACAGCAATCTGTTGGACTTCAGCGGAAATTCAATGTATTCACCCGTATCCGGAACGAGCCACACAAGCCCCTCCGTTCGATGGTAATCGTCCTTAACCATTCCTATCACCGGAATATCGAATCCCATTGATATAGTCAATTCCGAAACGGCGGCAACATGACCTTTTCCCCCATCTATGAACAATATGTCCGGTGCGATAGAAAAACCCTTATCGCCGTTTGCCAGCCTAATGAGCCTGCGCCTCAGCATTTCACACATTGCGGAATAATCATCCTGTCCGACATTTTCTCTAATCTTGAATTTTCTATACTCTTTTTTCAGTGGGTGCAGCCCCTTGTATACAACCATTCCGCCAACTATATCCAAATCCCCTAAATTCGAAATATCGTATGATTCCACTCTGTACTCCGGCTTCTCCTCGAAAACTCGGCAAGGCTCATCGTAATATGCTCCGATTATATCGGAAATGGCGCGGGACAGTTGATTTTTTCGCTCAAGCTTCGCCTGAATGCGCTCATCAATGCCTTTTGACAGTTCATTCGCATCGCTTCTTGCAAGATCCAACAATCGTTTTTTTTCACCGCGTTCCGGCACAAGTATGCGCACTTTCGTTCCTCTGAGCTGCGACAGATATTCAGACAGCAGATCGAGTTCTCCTGCGCGCTCGGTCAGCAGGATTTCTCTTGGCACATTTCCGACTTCCGTGTAATACCTCTTGATAAATTCCGTTGTGATGAGTTTTGTCCGCACGGCGACAGCTTCTCCCAAACCTCCATGGATATGATGCAGATCCCTGCCCACAAGCTTGCCGGCTCGCACGCTGAATAAAGCCATAACAAAATCATTTTCGGATTGCAACGGTATCAAAATGTCCATATCGTTATCATTTGAAATTACTACTCTTTGCTGTGCCGAAAGAGAGTGAGCCGATGCGATCAAATCTCTATACCGCGCCGCCTGCTCAAATTCCAGATTTTCAGAAGCGTTCTCCATTCGTTCGCCTAACAAATGCAGCAGTTCTTTTTCATTTCCCGCCAAAAAATCCATCGCCTTTTTCACATTTATGCCGTAATCTTCTTTTGAAACCCGCCCGGAACAAATCCCCATGCAGGGTTTGAAGCCGACGGGGAAACGAGCGGTATTGCACTGTTTGAGACAGTAGACATCATTGAGCAGCTCCACTACTTCATTTACCGCTCCCGCATCGGCATAAGGACCGTAATATTTAGACCCGTCTTTCGCAATTATGCGCGTTTTGCTAATCGCGGGGTAATCGTCTTTTATGCTCACCTTTATATACGGGTATGTTTTATCATCGCGCAGCAAAATATTATACTTGGGGCGATATCGCTTTATGAGATTGCACTCCAATATGAGCGCTTCAACTTCACTTCCGCAGGTTATATACTCGAATTCCTCTATCTGTTCAACCATGCTGCGAACCTTGCGATCCATATTGCGCTGTGAGCGAAAATACTGCCGAACCCTGTTCCTCAGATTTACAGCTTTCCCCACATATATGACCTCACCGGTTTTGCTCTTATGCATATAAACTCCCGGTGTCGCCGGGAGTTTTTTTAAATTTTCTTCAATATTGAACATCTTGTTTCCTGCAAACCTCCGCAAAACGGACGACTACTTAAATCTGTCGGTCGGCCAATTCCGCCGACGATAATAATCTTCTTTTTCCTTGCGCTCCCTCGCGATACGAAGAAGTTCCTGTCTCCTGCGCGCGGCGCGCCGTTTGCGAGCCTTTTTAACATTTACCGCTCTTATTGTAAACAATATGATAAACAGCAACAATAATATCCCTAATGCACTCGCTATTTTAATCGCAACCTTATCCGATATTCCTAATTTTGAAAGCGGTCCTCCTTTTCCGACCGCCTCTGCGGCAAATATATTGACCTCATCGGTAAGCATATCGGACTCATATATTTTCAGAACGCCTATTTTCTGTCCTTTTTTAATCGGCGCTTTTACCTTTTTAGGCAAATCGTATTTGATCTTTACAATATCTTTGGAAGCCTCTTTCGGCAGGGTAACATAAACATCTTCCGCAATCATCATGCGCACCTTGCCGTCCTTACCGCCGATCACCTTGTGCGTTTTTTTGTCGAATTCTTTTTTTGAAATCACCTTATGCGAATAGTATTTTTTGAAACCGTAATCAAGCAGTTTTATACAGTCTGCAAAACGTCCGACCTCAGTTCCGGCAAGTGAAACCGCTATCAATTTCGTTCCTTTCCTGTTTGCCGAAGCGACAAGGGAGCCATGCTCGAAATCGGTGGATCCGGTCTTTATCCCGGTGATGCCCTCATATTTGTATGCTCTGTCCTTGCCGCTCACATTAACCGTGTTCGTTTCATCGAATAAGAGCCTGTTGGTATTTTGAAGTTCCCGCGGTTCGTCGAAGATATCCGTGGGCGGGATCATATGTTTTTTGGTCCGAACTATTCGCGCAAACTGCTCATTGCCCATACAGTATTTCGCTATTATCGCCAAATCATATGCCGTGGAAAGATGCCCTTCTTCGGGCAATCCGTGAGGATTTTTGAATACGGTGTTTTCGGCACCTATTTTCGCCGCTTTCTCATTCATCATTGCGACAAACTTGTCATTGCTTCCCGCAACCGCTTTGCCAAGAACATATGCGCAATTATTTGCGGAATTAAGCATCATGGCATAAAGCAATTCCAAAACTTTGATTTTTTCACCGACTGCAAAAGGGATTTTTGCCCCGGGAAGATCCAAATCATCTTCCGCAATGGTTATCTTCTTATTCAAATCAAGGTTTTCAATCACCAATATGGCGGTAAGCATTTTTGTAGTGCTCGCAGGCTCATATTGCGTGTGCGGGTCTTTGCTGTATAGGATTTCCCCTGTTCCCGCGTCCATAAGCACTGCAGCGGCAGCTTCAATTTCAGGCGGTTTCGTATCCGCATGAGAAATTGTGTTACCGGGCAGGGGAGCGCCGAATAAAACACTTGCGCATAGCGATGCTGTAACAAAAAAAGAACAAAACCTTTTCGCAAGATTATACATAATTTTTTTCATCTCCTTTGAAGTCATCCCCCGGCAAAGAAATAATCCGCAAGAGCGTGGCCGCTGTCAAAATACCTGCCCTCGGCTCCCGAACGTTCATTAAACTTCCTTGCATCGTCCTTTGCTCGCTCCGCCCTGCTGTCATAGATTACAAAAGGAACGGGATCGGAAGAATGAGTCCTAATGGCAAGCGGTGTTCTGTGATCCGGCACTATTAATATTCTGTGTTCATATCCCGATGCATCAAAATACTCTTTCATAGGGCGAACGATACGCCGATCTATGCGTTTCAGGCACTCGATTTTCCCCTCCAAATCCCCCTGATGCGAGCATTCATCGGGTCCCTCTATATGTATATATGCAAAATCTTCTCCGCTTTCAAATGCGTTTTTTGCAGCCTCAACCTTTCCCTCATAATTGGTATCCAAAGTTGCGGTTGCCCCGTCAACATGCGGAGCTGAAAGCCCTGCGCACACTGCAATCCCTTTTATGAGATCAACTCCTGAAATGGCCGACCCTTTCGTAATACCGTATTTTTCCGAAAACGGCGATAGAGCGGGTTTTCTCCCCTCGCCCCAAATCCACATGGTATTTGCGGGATTAAGACCTCTGCACATCCTGTCTCCGTTCACTGGATGCTCACAAAGCAACTCAAAGCTTTTTTTCATCAAAGTCTTGAAATACTCGGAATCTCGCCCCTGTGGCAAATAATCTCCCACTCGTTTTCCCAAAACATCATGCGGCGGCGTAAAAGCGGTATCCGTATGCCCGTTATGGATAATCATACAATGTCTGTAGCTCACTCCCGGGTACAAACTCATTCGTTCATTTCCGAATTCCGAATCAGCCGCCTCGATGAGCACGCGCGCTTCCGGCGAACTTATATCGCCCGCGCTGTGATCCGTTATAATCAAATCTTCATAATTAACCGAATCGGATAAATCGGGATTCGTACCGTCAGGTCTTTTCAGACTTATAATATTCACTCTGTACGAAACATCGGTATCACTCATGGCAATTCCCATGCTCGCAGCTTCCAACGGAGAACGCCCCGTAAGATAAACGGCAGGATCATATCCCATAACCGACAGATTCGCGGCATCGCTGCCGGGAGCTATCCCGGGGGGAATGGTCTTTACCATTCCCACTTCGCCCATAGATGCCAGTTCATTTATCGTTTTCATATCGGCGACTTCAAGTGGAGTCTTCCCTCCTAAACTTTCAACGGGATCGTCTCCGGCGCCGTCAGTTACAACTATCAAATATTTCATAATCTTAATACCTCGTCGCTATTTTGTTTTTTCAGCCTCAAACTCTTTCATAAACGCGATCAAAGCATCTACGCCCTGCTCAGGCATGGCATTGTAAATGCTGGCGCGCATACCGCCGATCGAGCGGTGACCGTTCAAATTAAGCATACCCCTTTCAGTTGCTTTTTTAACAAATTCCTTGTCCAGATTTTCATCTCCCGTAACGAAAACCACATTCATGAGCGAGCGATCTTCTTTATCGACCGGAGCATTATAGAGCTTGCTGCAATCAATATAATCGTAGAGCTTTGCGGCTTTTCTCACATTCACCTTTTCCATAGCCTGCACACCGCCCATTTCAATGAGATATTTGAATACTTCACCGGCGGCATAAATCGTAAAACAAGGCGGGGTATTATACATAGAGTTGTTTTTCACATGGATATTGTAATCCATGTAAGTTGGCAGATTCTTATCATTTTCGCCGAGCAAATCTTCTCTTATTATGACAAGGCACATGCCGGCAGGTGCTATATTTTTCTGCGCACCCGCATAGATGAGCCCGAATTTTGATACATCGACCGTTTCCGACAAAATACATGAGGACATATCCGCCACCAGAGGAAGATTGCCGGTATCCGGTATATACGCATATTTGCTGCCGTAAATCGTATTATTATATGTTATATGCACATAGTCCGCATCGGTTCTGAAATCATCTCGTCCCAATTTAGGGATATAGGTATATGTCTTGTCGCCCGAATCCGCAACAATCTTTATATCGCCGAACTTTGCCGCTTCCTGTGCGGCTTTTTTCGCCCATGAGCCTGTAACAATATAGTCGGCTTTTTTACTTTTCTTCATCAAGTTCAGTGGGATCATGGCGAATTGCAAAGTCGCCCCGCCCTGCAAAAACAACACTTTATAATTATCGGGGATATTCATCAGAAATCTCAGATTTTTTTCCGCATTAGCAATTATGGTTTCAAATTCCGCGGATCTGTGGCTCATCTCGAGCACGGATTGCCCGCAGAATTCATAATTGGATATTTCCGCTCCTATTTTTTCGATAACCTTGAGGGGCAACATCGACGGCCCCGCTGAAAAATTATATACTCGCTCGTTAAATTTCATCAAAAATCCCTCCGTCTTCGTGAGAACATCATAGCAAAACAAAAGTAGAGTTGCGATTTTGCTCAAGCGTTATCCAAAGAGCAAAATAATCGCAGGGTATTAAATTATAATGACCGCAAGAACAAATTGCTGCCGGCACGGTCTGCGCGGTCATTATACCACTTGCTTGCCGCACTTGTCGAGTGTAAACGAAAGTGTTATAATTATTCCTAATTCGTGAGTTATTGCATAATAATACACAAATACAGCGAGGTGATACTGATGTTTAATATAGCGGTGCTGAATAAGATTTCGGAAATCGGTCTGAATCGCTTTACCAACTATTATGAAATTGTTGATGATATCGACAAGGCACACGGGCTTTTGCTCAGAAGTCAGGATATAAATCAGATGATATTTCCGCCGAATCTTTTAGCGATTGCGCGAGCCGGAGCCGGTGTGAACAATATTCCGATTGATCGATGTGCGGAACACGGCATTGTGGTTTTCAATGCACCCGGAGCGAATGCAAATGCCGTAAAAGAATTGGTGCTTTTGGGAATGTTGATGTCGTCGAGGAATATTTTGCCCGCATCAGATTGGATTCGTCAGCTTAAAAGCGACGGCGAGAATACGATAAGCACACAGGTGGAGGCGGGTAAAAAGAAGTTCTTGGGAAATGAACTCCAAGGCAAAACTCTCGGGGTAATAGGTCTCGGAGCAATCGGCGTTTTGGTCGCAAACACCGCACTTAAACTTGGAATGAAAGTTATAGGATATGATCCTTACCTAACGCTTAAAGCGGCACATGAGCTGTCGAACAAAATAAAAATAACCGAGCAGCTTGATCCCTTGCTGTGGCAATCCGATTTCATCACCATGCATGTGCCGGCAACAAAGGATACAACCGGCATGATCAACAGCAATACGATCAATAAAATGAAAGACGGCGTTGTATTGCTCAATTTCGCAAGGGATACATTGGTTAACGATTTTAATCTTGCAGGTGCGCTCAAGTCCGGGAAAGTTGCAACATATGTTACGGATTTTCCGAATGAAAACATTTTGAATATGGAAAATGTGATAATAACTCCGCATTTAGGCGCATCGACAAGAGAAGCGGAAGTTAATTGTGCGATTATGGCGGTAGACGAGCTTAGGGATTATTTTGAAAGCGGCAATATAGTTAATTCCGTAAACTTCCCTAACTGCAGTTTAGGCGAGCTTGATACGACTGAGGTATCCCGCATATGCATATTGCACAAAAATATACCCACCATGCTCGGCAAGATAACGGGCACCATCGCAGATGCAAATTTGAATATTCAAAATATGCTCAACAAAAGCAAAAATGATTACGCATATACATTGATTGATGTGCAAAGAGGATTCGATGAAAATCCGTTAATAAAAAAGCTGTTTGATTTTGAGGGCATTATCGGCGTAAGAGTTATCTCGGCAATGGAAAATAAAAATGCATATCAGGATGGGAAGCTGGTAATAGGCAGGAATGAATAGAGTGTGCATATCGGAACGATTGAGTGCCGGCTATTCGCTTATTATGCCGTTTTTTCGGTATCCCAGAACACCTTATTGCACAGCACGCCTAAAACAAGCGTCCATGCTAAAAAATAGAACCAAAACAACAGTGCGACGATGGAAGCAAAGGAGCCGTATATGAAGTTGTAATCCCAAACATATCTTTGAAAAAGCGCATAGAATAAGGTAATTATCATCATTCCGCCGGCAGCGAATATGCTCCCCGGAATGATTTTTTTATATGGCATTTTTTTATTCGGCAGAACATAATAATTGTAGCTTATCATCAGGAAATACAACAGCAATCCGATCGGCCAGCGAAGAACGAACCAAATACTTGAAATATCCCATGCCTCACCACCTTGAAATCGTATGGCGGCAAATACCAAGTGAAGTATGGATTCGCCATAAACCATTATTATCAATGCAAATACGAAAGTCAGCATAGTCAATGCAATCGTTTTAACCGCGCGAAAGCGTTCGGTCCAATATCCTCCGGTGGTTTTCCCCGAAGATATTATGTAATTCGTTATGCGCGCCATGGAAAATTGTGCGCGAGAAGCCGCCCATAGTGCCGCAACGATGAGTATGATATTGATGGTGCGCGGAGGAGTGTAGGTCAGCATTTTTTCGATTGCCGCCGTCAGTTGAGTTGCCCCGCTCTGATCCATATATTTAACCGCCAATTGCGTTATTATATCTAAAGACAGGTCAAAATATCCTAAAATTTGTGTCAGAAATATCACCATTGGAACTACGGACAACAGAAAGAAAAAACCGAGCTGAGCTGCGAAACCCTGATAATACGGGTCATTCAGTTGTTTGACACCCAATATAATCATCTGGCGAACGCGCTTTTTACTCATCTTTCATAATCTCCCGCAATCTTTCAGCAAGCTCACAAAGCGCCCGACCTCTGTGGCTTATTTTGTTTTTCTCATCGGGGGCAAGCTCCGCAAAGCTTTCACTATACCCGATGGGAATGAACAGCGGATCATATCCGAAACCGCCGCCGCCATGTTCCTCGAAATCGATCATTCCGCGGCATTCTCCGCGAGCGACAATTTCTCTCCCGTCGGGGAAAAGCATGGTGATAACCGAAACGAATTCAGCCCCGCGTTTATCGGCGGAAACATCTTTTAATTCATAAAGCAGCTTGCGATTGTTGTCCGCATCACTTGCGCTGCTCCCCGCATAACGCGCGGAATGAACGCCCGGAAGCCCGTCAAGCGCATCAACGCAAAGACCGGAATCATCGGCTATGGTGATTTTTCCGGAAAAATCCAAAATGGCTTTCGCTTTTTTGTAAGAGTTTTCCTCAAAGGTATCCCCGTCTTCTTTTATCTCAAATTCCGGTATCCCCGCATCGTCTCGCGCAACTGCGCGCATACCGAATCCCCGCAAAATGCTTTGCAGTTCTGAAATCTTCTTTTTGTTTCTCGATGCAACTATTATATCTTCCATAGTCTATATTCTAACCTTTTTGTATCGATTTGTGTATAGTT
>CAUUCX010000032.1:0-9294 GCA_963543615.1 uncultured Eubacteriales bacterium
CCCGAGGTGGGGCAAAAGCTGCCGGCAGTTAATAGACAGGGTGAGTACCTGTGCGTTGCGGAGGTCGTAAAGGTAATGAATCCAAAAGCATTTGATCGTACACCGGTCGTAACGCTTGCCGTTCCGCTTGAGCACGTGGATGAAGTAAGGAGCATACAGCGTAAAGAGAAACAAGAAGCAATGATGCTCGACAAAATGCATAAAGGGGAAGAAATGGATGACGATATCTTGGTATGTCGATGCGAGGAAATCACTCTTGGCGAGATTAAAGCCGCAATAGATGACGGTGCCCGCACGGTTACCGGAGTTAAGCTCAGAACCAGAGCGGGCATGGGATTATGTCAAGGAAGAACCTGTGAAAAAATGGTGCAGGCTCTGCTCAAAGAGCGCATCGGAAACAGCGCCGAAGAGATTGGGACATCGACGAGCAGACCGCCGGTAAGACCCGTTACTTTCGGCTCATTAGCAGGAATAAAAGGGGGTGCAAATGATGAAGAAGTATGATGTGGCGGTAATCGGAGCCGGTGTAATAGGGACATCAGTTGCATATCATCTCCAAAAAGAGGGATACAAAGTGCTCATTATCGATCGGGAGGATGTGGCTGCCGGAACATCCAGCCATTGCGATTCGGTGGCGCTGATAGCGGACAAGCAGCCGGGCATAGATACCGAGCAGGGATATGCCAGCATTCAGAGATTTCTGGAATTGAGAGACGAGCTGGATTTTGACTTTGAATTTCATCAAAGAGGGATATTGCATGTGTGCGAATGCGATGCCGAGCTGGTGGCTGCAAAGCGTTATGTAGATGCCCAAGTTGCCGACGGATATGACATGAAAATGCTGGATCGTCAGGAGATATATGACTACGAGCCGTTGCTCGCAAAAGATTTGTTGGGAGGCTTCTGGTCATCCGAGGACTGCACGCTTAATCCGTACAAACTCTGCTTCGGCTATATTCACAAGGCAAAGCAGCTCGGCATGGATTTAATGGCATTTACAGAGGTGAGAAATATAAAACGCGATGCGGATGGTGCTGTTACGGGACTGATCACCTCAAACGGAGAGATCTCCGCCGAGCGCATCGTCAACTGTGCGGGTGTGTGGGCACCCTTTATCGGGAAGATGGTGGGAGTTGAGATTCCTATAGAACCGCGAAAAGGCATTTGCATGGTGGCGGAACGGGGGAATCCCGTGGTTCACCAAAAGGTGCATGAATTCGGTTACATGATGTCAAAATTCGACGACATCGAATTCGAAAGAAAGGTCTCGGAGCGTGTTGCGAGACTTAATGTCGCCATGGTGATAGAACCTACGGATGCGATGAATTTTATTCTCGGCGGCAATCGAAACTTTTCAGGATTCGATATAAGGTCTGAAATCGAGGTTATGCAGGCGGTTGCGGAGCGCGGCATCAGATATTTCCCTACTCTAAAGGAAATAAACTGCATTCGCACTTACTGCGGAGTCAGACCTTTTGTAATAGATCATCTTCCGATCGTATCGCCTGTAGACGGCGTTCCGGGGTTCTTTATCGCTGCGGGGCATGAAGGAGACGGGATCAGCTTGTCGGCAATCACGGGGAAGATGGTTGCGCAAATGATAAAAGGAGAAAACACCGATTTTGATATAACTAAGCTCAGGTTCTCAAGATTTACAAAGGCTTAAGCAGCCTGTGTAATAATAAATCCGTTTGTTTATGGTCGTGCAAACCGCGTGAACATAAACGCGCATTCGTTATTATGGTTCAGTTTAAGGAAAGGAGAATTGTTATGGCAAAGATACCAAAGGGATTAATTGTACCGCTTATCACACCGTTCAATGCCGACGAATCGATCGATTTTGTCGGCTACAAGGAAATTATCGACTATACCCTTGACAACGGTATGCACGGGATTCTTGTCGGAGGCAGCACCGGGGAATATCATATGATGTCCCTTGCGGAGAGAAAAGAACTCATCAAAAAAGGATGTGAATTCGGCAAAGGCAAAGGCGTGATAATGGCGGGAACCGGCATGTATACGGCAAAGGATACGATCGAGATGACCAATTATGCGGCGGACTGCGGTGCTGATTGGGGCTTGGTTCTTCCTCCGTATTATCAAAAGACCACGGAAGACGGCATCTATGAGTTTTTCAAAGAGATTTGCGAAAAGAGCAAGATAGGGATCGTTATCTATCATAATCCCGGGGCAACGGCAGTGGAACTGTCACCGCAACTTTGCGCGAAACTGGCAAAGCTGGAAAACCTCGTAGGAATAAAGGATACAACAGATGAGAGACATACATGCCAGACTTATGCGCTCACAAAAGATATCGAAAATTTTGCAATGCTCGAAGCGGAAGAACATCTTTTGATCCCGAGCTATGCAATAGGAATCAGAGCGGCATTTTCCATCGTCTTTAACCTTATTCCTAAGGAGATGCGCATGATGTACGATTTAGTGGTTGAAAAGAACGACATCAGGGCTGCGGCGGAGCTCAATCAAAAATTGGCACCATTTTATGATCTGATGGAGGCGGAGCCGTATCCCGGACCGGTTAAAGCCGGTCTTGACTGCATAGGTCTTCCGGGGGGAATAGTGAGAAAGCCGTTGACTCAGCCGAGTGATGCTACAAGGAGGAGGATGGGCGAGATTTTGAGAAGTCTCGGCTATGATGCAAAGTAGGATTTAACTTATCAAAATTCCAAAAAAGAAAGGATTTGTGAAATGAGTAAACAAATTAACGCTTTACAGCATGGCAATACAGAAAAATATTTGGGTTCATTCGGCGCGATCATGTCCATGGTGGGCATGTGCGTTGGACTCGGTAATGTGTGGAGATTTCCATATATGGTGGGAGCAAACGGCGGCGGCGCTTTTGTGCTGGCGTATTTGCTCTGTGTAATAGTGGTGGTTATTCCTATGGCAGTAGTTGAAGCGGGATACGGCAAAGGTATCGGTAAAGGCTTAATCGAGGCCTATGCCGCCGCTTTAAAAAAGAAAGTACCCAGTAAAATTATCGGCTCCCTTGCAGGCTTTGTGTATTTTTCCATGAACTTCTTCTTCGTTCCCGTAATGGCAATATCATTTTACTTTATATATGTGTGCGCGAGAAGCTTATGGAATGATATTCCGGCTGCGGAGATATATGAACTGGGGCTGTCCAATTATCCCATGATGATCGCGCTGGTGCTCATAAACACCTTGATAATAGGGGTGGTAATCTATCGCGGAGTGGGAGACGGAATAGAATCGGTCAGCAAGGTCATGGTTCCGCTTATGGTACTGTTCTTTGTGATTTTGATTCTGTTCGGAGCTTTCAAAATTGACGGAATCGGCAAGGGATATGACTTCTTTTTGAGACCGGACTTTTCGGTATGGGCGCATCCGAGCCTTTGGATGGCGGCCATGGGGCAGGCATTGTTCTCCATAGGTGTAGGTCCGGGCTGCGTATTGATTTACGGTTCACATCTTAGGAAAGGCGATGATGTAACGCTCACCATGACATCCGTAGCGCTGTTTGATACGACTGTTGCCGTGCTTGCGGGAATCGCGATGATTCCGGCATGTCTCGCTATGGGGATACAACCCGATCAGGGAGCAAGGCTCATATTCGTCATTTTGCCTGCACTCTTTGAGCAGTTGCCGTTCGGTGCTCTGCTCGGGGTGTTCATCTTCCTTGCCATATGGTTTGCAGCGGTCACATCAGCCATAGCGCAGTCCGAGATACCGCTCGTAACCTATATGCACGGATACAATATTACGAGGAAAAAGCTCGCGCTTATCCTCTCCGTGATAACGGCAATCATGGCGTGTATCGCGGTATATAGCGATGCGTTCCTCAATTTCTGGTCAAATCTCGCAGGTAACTACGGATTCATAGTGACGGCGGGAGTGGGAGCCATAGTTTACGGCTGGGTATACGGGGCCGACAAGATCAGAGAAGAATTCCTAAACCCTACAAGTGATGTTCAATTGGGTAGATGGTTCGGAGTATATGTGAAAGTGATCGTTATTCCGATTCTCGTTATTATCATGGTCAATTCCCTGTTCCCATTCTTGGGTTAGTTGAGCGGAGGTGAACAAAATGATGACAGGAACTGTTGTAATGTTGGTGATCATCGTAGTGGGGCTGTTCGGGAGCTCCATAGTGACCATGGCAAAGGTACTTAAAAATCAGGAGAGACATGCATCCCTCAATGAAAAGCTTGAGGCCGAAGAAGCATCGAATTAACAATTTGCGGTTGCAATAAGGGAGGTTGATATGTCAGAATATATGAGAAACAGGCAGTACGGTTATTTGATGCCGGGAAATGATGATGTTTTCATCGAAAATGTTCCCAATCAGCAGGTAGGCGGGTATTCTGTGGGTATAATGTATATAGAGAATGTCAATTATCCATTTTTGCCGGGGAATGTCGTAAATGCAAATACCTATGACTTCCCGGTTAGAATGCTCCCGGTAAAGGGATTGACAAATGACAGACTGTTTAATGCAGACCCCGCGATAGCGGATGATCTTATTGCGCTTGCAAGACATATGGTGGAAAACGAGGGGGTGCGTGCCATCTCTTCGGCATGCGGGTTTTTCGGGAATTACCATGATCAGGTCGCTTCCGCCGTGGACGTTCCCGTTGCGCTGTCCAGTCTCGTTCAATTGCCGTGGATCAACTCAATGCTCCGCCCCTGTCAAAAGATCGGAATATTGACGGCGAGTGCAAAGTCCATGAATGATGATCTCTTTCGAGCCTGCGGCATCAAGGAGCATGACAATGTGGTCATCCAAGGGATAGATCATACGGAAGAGATGCTCGCGGTGGTTGACATGCGAGGCAGTATGGATAATGGGATCGCAAGGCGTGAAATCCTGGATGCGGCATGGATGCTGCGGCAGGAAAATGAGGATTTGGGGGCCATTTTGCTTGAATGCTCCGATATGCCTCCATATGCATCCGAAATTCAGCGCATAACGCAGCTGCCGGTCTTCGACTTTATAACATTGATTAAATATATGCACAATGCGGTAAATCAAAAGCCGTATTCAGGTTGGATCTAAACGGGTTTGATCGGAATTGTCGCATTGTTGCCGGATTACGAAAGGAGCTGTTATGAAAAAAGAATTAAAAGCCGCCACCATGGTGTTTCCGACTCCTACATTAATAGTCGGTACGTATAATGAGGACGGTACGGCAAATGCTATGAATGTGGCATGGGGAGGAGTGTGCGCATCTGAACCGCCTTGTGTTCAAATCAGCATCAGAGCTGAAAGAAAAACGAGAGAGAACATAGACAAAAGAAAGGCTTTTACGCTTCATATCTCCGGAAAATCGCTGATGGACAAATCGGATTATATCGGTATCGTATCGGGGCACAGCGAGGATAAGATCGGCAAACTCGGGCTTACCGTGAGCCCCGGGAGAAAAGTCGATGCGCCTGTAATTGAGGATTATCCTTTAGCGCTCGAGTGCGAGGTCAGGGATATCTGCGAGGTGGGCAGCCACATTATGATTATAGGGGAAGTAAAGGCGGTTCTCGCCGAAGACGAAATTTTAGACGATAAAGGCAAGATAGATGTGACAAAATTGGCACCGTTAGCCTTTGATCCCGCAGGAGGAAATTATATCGTATGTGAAAGGATCGCGGGCAAGGCATTTTCGGCAGGGCTCAAATACAAAAAATAACTTCGGCTGCGACACAGGAAAGGGGTTCTGCAAAAAAGTTCATTTTGCAGTGCCCCTTTTTAAGTATTGATTTATAGGGCGGTTTCGTATAGGATTTATTCAAAGAGAATTATATCTCAATTAGGGATTCGGGACGGCGAGGATTTGCATTCGGAGAGATGTATGAGAATTGATAAGTTTTTGAAAAATTCGCGTTTGATAAAGCGGAGAACGATAGCAAAGGAGATGTGCGAACAGGGGAGAGTGCAGATAGGCGGTAGACCTGCAAAACCCGGTTCGGAGATTGGAACAGGTGATATTATAGGGATACGTTTCGGCAGTGTTGAGCTCATAATTCGCGTTGTTGCAATTCACGATACGGTAAAAAAAGAAGATGCCGACAGCATGTACGAATTGATTGAGCGGGTGGAAATAGGAGAAAGCGATGATGAATAATTTTGTTTATGTGAATAAGCTTAATAATCGTTGTGTTTCTATATCAATTGTAGCGATTTTGACCGTCGCATTGGTGTTTGGTGGGCCTTTTTATCGCGACACGGATGTATATGCGGACAAAACCGAAGCTGCCGGATATGCGGACAAATTGACCGAAATGGGTTTGTTGCTCAATCCTAAGGAAGATTACAATTTAGATCGAAAAATCGGGGTAACCATGATTCTCAAGCTCATGGGATATGATCAGGAATCGGTGCAGTCCGGGAAGTATGGAAAAATCGGTAAATTCAATGATGTGCCCGAGTGGTTTTCGGGCTATGCGGATTTGGCGGCGCAGCTCAATATAACCAACGGAGTTTCCGCAAATCGCTTTGCACCGAATTCACCGCTCACGGAAAAGCAGTTCGTGTGTTTTTTACTCCGTGCGCTGGGATATGATTTGCATACGAGTTGGAATAATACCGAAGCTGTTGCAAAACAGATAGGTCTTATAAAAACAAATCGCAAGCTGAAAAACAGCACGCTTACGAAAAAAAATGCCGCCGAATATCTTTTCAAGTCGATGTCGCGCAAATTGCAGGGGAAAGATACTCGATATTTTGCGATGAAGCTGATTGAGGATGAGGTCATAACTCAAGATGATGCCGTCGCTGTAGGGTTGATTGAGTTCAGTTCCGGAATTTTGTCGTTTACCCATGATGCGCAATCGGCATATGGCGGGGATGATGGAAAAACCCCTGTGAATATGAGCGGGCATGGGAGCGCGGATGATTACGGCGAAGGTAATATTGATGGCGAAGGCAACAATATCGATAATAATATTGACAACAGCGCCACTCTCAGCATGGATGAACTGTTCATACGCTATCATGTCGATGATGATTTTTTAAGCGCCGATGAAGTCGAGCTCATAAAGCTGGTGCAGGCTTATCGCAAAAGCTCAAGGCGCAAGCCGCTGCTGATTTCAAAATCACTGACCAAGGTGGCACGCTGTCATGTTTTGGATTCAAATACAAATCACCCGGAGAATCAGATCACACCTGATAACAAAAAGGGGAATTTACACAGTTGGTCATTCAACAGCGGACTGTGGGAGGGAGTGGTGTACACGCCGGATCACAAGCATTCGAATTTGATGTGGAGCAAGCCGTCCGAATTGACCGATTATACCGATCAAGGATACGAGATAAGTTGCTGGAACAGTGCGAGCATAACACCGAAATCGGCAATGACACTTTGGAAAGGTTCACCGTCGCATAATGCACTGCTTCTATCCAAGGGGATCTGGGATGGTCTTGTTTGTATGGGCGTAGCCGTGCAGGGGGAATATGCACATATCTGGTTCGGAACCGAAGCCGATCCCGCAGGCTACTACAAATAATTTCAAGGCTTAAATTGCAGCTTCAAGTGCGATCTTCATCATATTCGTGAAGGAGTTTTGTCGTTCTTTTGCAGTTGCCCGTTCACCCGTTACGAAGTGATCGCTTATGGTAAGTATTGCAAGCGCATCGATACCGAACCATGCGGCATGCATGTAGAGTGCGGCGGCTTCCATTTCAACTGCAAGCACGCCGAGTCGTTGCCAGGTTTTCCACCAATCTTCCTGCATCTTATAGAATACATCGCTTGAAACTATATTGCCGGCATGCACGGGAATTTCAAGTTCGTCCGCCGCTTTTTTTGCTCTCAATATCAAATCCCAGCTTGCGGTAGGGGCATAGGTGCCGTCCGCCTTGAAAAGATGTGAAAAATTTGAATCCGTCGATGCCGAAAGACCGAGGACTATATCCTTTATCTTTATATCCTTGTGAAAAGAACCCGCGGTTCCGATTCGTATTATGCGTTTTACATCGTAATCGTTTATGAGTTCATAGGAATAAATCCCCATAGACGGCATGCCCATGCCGCTGCCCTGTATGGATACCGGCACACCCTTATATCTTCCGGTAAAGCCGTACATATTTCTGATTTCACTGTAACATTCGGCTTCTTCCAAAAAGTTTTCCGCGATGAATTTCGCCCTGAGCGGATCACCCGGCATCAGCACGGTTTCCGCAATTTCACCTTTTTTTGCCGCTATATGATTGCTCATAACACACCTCCGCTTATCTATATTTTTCAAAATCGCTACCTTTGCAACACTTACACAATCGTCGCTTTTGAAAATTCAACATACTGCATTTGATTATCTAATGACTTTACACTCACCATTATAAACCAATATCTTTGGAAAGCGTGAAAATATTTTTGCGGATCGTCTTTTTCTGAATGCATCCGGGGGGAAAGGGTAGAATGGGATTGATATTAAAAGCCCCGCGCTTGTCCGCCGTTATTTTGCGATGTATTTTTAATAGTTTTCAGCCTTTACCTGGAAATAAGCTTTAGGATGCTTGCAGGCAGGACATACTTCGGGCGCAGCTTTTCCTACAAATTGGAAACCGCAATTCGCACAATGCCAAACAACGGGCTCATCCTTTTCAAACACTTTACCGTTTTTAATATTGTCTGCGAGCTTTCTGTATCTTTCCTCGTGCTCTTTTTCAATCTCTCCGATTTTTTCAAATTGGAATGCGATATCATTAAAGCCTTCTTCTCTTGCGGTTTCAGCCATCTGCTTATACATATCGGTCCACTCGTAATTTTCACCTGCTGCCGCATCGAGGAGATTTTCCTCCGTAGTTCCCACTCCGTGGAAAAGTTTGAACCACAATTCTGCATGCTCCTTTTCATTTGCAGCCGTTTCCTCGAAAATCTTCTGGATCTGAACATATCCTTCCTTTTTGGCCTTTGAAGCATAGTAGGTGTATTTGTTCCTCGCCTGTGACTCACCGGCAAAAGCCGCCATCAAATTCTCATAAGTTTTTGTTCCTTTTAACTCTTTCATAATTGTACCTCCTTAAAAAATCGCTTTACGCTTACAATCCGCGCAAGTGCCGCTTAAATGGAAATCATAATTTTCTATAGTAAAGCCGCTTTCATGCTCCACTTCATCTATAAATAAAGCGGATAATTTCTCAACGGCTTTAACGGCCTTTATATCTATGATTTTACCACATGTACTGCATTTTGCGTGGTGATGATGTTCTACGATTCCATCAAAATGATCTGCCTCTCCCGGTATGCACACTTGCGCTATATAATTTGTATCTACGAGCAAGTGTAAATTCCGATAGACCGTAGCTCTGCTGATTGAGGG
>CAUUCX010000033.1:0-9210 GCA_963543615.1 uncultured Eubacteriales bacterium
GCGAGCATCGGAAAAATCAATAAAAAAGGTGTGCCGATCAATGCGCTTTTGATCACGGCTGCGATCGGTATGCTTGCATTTCTCACTTCGCTTGCGGGCGAGGGGGAAGTTTATAATTGGCTTATCAACGCATCGGGTCTTGTGGGCTTCATTTCATGGCTCGGAATTGCGATCAGCCATTACAGATTCAGGAAAGCCATGAAAGCGCAGCAAGTTCCGCTGTCGGAGCTGAAATATAAGGCATTGGGCTTCCCGTTCGGGCCGATTTTCTCGTTTGTGCTTTGCATGATCGTGATAATCGGGCAGGGGTCTTTTGCATTCTCCGCGGAGACGATAGATTGGCTCGGAATGCTCGTAACCTACATAAGCATTCCGCTGTTCATACTTTTATGGGTGGGATACAAGATGGTTTCGAAATCAAAGTTGATTCCGTATGATGAGGTTGATTTGAGTCGCCACTCCGATATGAACGAATCGGTATAGCACTTAAAGAAATAAATGACGAAAAGGAGATAGGCATGTCGGAAAAGATAGTCGGTGTAGACAGGGCGATTGATGTATTGCAGTTGATGTATGATAATTTTGATGAGATGGGCGTTTCTGAAATTTCCAGGGCGCTGGGGCTCGGTAAGAGCACAATTCATCGAATACTTGCGACTTTAGAGGCGCGGGGCATGGTGTATCGAAATATTGAAACGAATCGCTACTGGCTCGGGCGAAAGATGTATTTGATGGGGCTTGCGGTCGGGGAAAAGATGGATCCCAATGTCATCATCAAAAAGTTCATGCAGGAGTTTTACGAAAAATTCAATGAAGTGATAAATATATCGATGCTCGATACGGGCATCCATGGGGATTATATAAGCGTGGTTGTGCTCAAGGAATCGAATCCTGAAAAGGTGCTCACGGTTGACCCCAAAATCGGATCGACCACACCCGCTCATGCTTCCGCTGTTGGGAAGTGCCTGCTTGCACATTCACCGCTTGTGGATATGGATAGACTCCTTAAATCCGATTTGCACTCATTCACGGAGCATACGATCACCGAGCCGAAACGCCTTGAAAAGGAGCTTGCGAGCATAAGGGAAAAGGGATATGCCATGGATGATGAGGAACGGGAATACGGCTTGACATGCATAGGCGCTCCGATTTTGAATAAGGACGACAATGCGGAATATGCGCTCAGCATATCCGGCGCCACCGCGAGCATATCCGAGGGAATGGACGAAAAAGTGGAAGCGGTCAAGAATTATGCGCGTAAAATAGCAAGGGCGCTTTATTGGTAGAGGTGCGGGAGCGCTGTTGATATCAAGACCGGGCAGAGTTTCACGCTTGCCTTTGGCGCTCGCCTCTGTATTTGTTTTATCCCCATAATTCGGAACGGCGTTCCGAATTATGGGTGAAATTATAAACATTTTCGGATTTATGAATTTATAAGTTACATCCTATTTAATGAAAAAATTGTTGAGGAGGAATGAAATGAAGTATTCAAAGAGAATGGAAAAATTGGAGCCGTCGGATATTCGCGTTGTCGGCAAATTGGTAAGCGATAATCCGGGCACGATTTCTTTTGCGGGCGGCATCCCCGATCCCGATTTTTTCCCGAAAGAGGAAATGCAGGCTATTGCAAAGGAAATTTTGGAAAACCACTCCGATGAGGCATTGCAATATGGTCCTACAAGGGGCAGATTGCCGTTCAGAAGTAAAATCGCGGAGCGCATGAAGCTTGAGGGTGTTGATTGCACCGCCGATGAAATAATCATTACCACGGGTTCACAGCAGGGAATTACGCTCGGCGCCATGCTTTGCGTAAACCCGGGAGATGTGATTTTGACTGAAAAACCGAGCTATTTGGGAGCGCTCAGCGCATTCGCACCTCACGAAATTCAGTACACCGGAGTAGGCGGAGATGAGGACGGAATGAACATGGATGAGCTGGAAGCAAAACTCAAGAGCGATTCCAAAATCAAAATGATTTATGTGATTCCGAATTTCCAGAATCCTTCCGGCAGAACATGGAGTCTTGAGAGAAGAAAAAAGCTTATGGAGCTTGCAAATAAATATGATGTGGCTGTGCTTGAGGATAATGCTTACGGCGAACTCATTTATGAAGGGGAGAGATTGCCTTCGCTCAAATCCATGGATACGGAGGGCAGAGTTATCTATCTCGGTTCTTTCTCAAAGATCCTTTCGCCGGGTCTTCGTGTTGCCTGGATCTGCGCCACATCGGAGATTTGTGCAAAATTGGAGTTGATCAAATACGGTCTGGATCTTCAGTCCGCAGAGATGGCACAGATGCAGACTGAAATGTTCATAGACAAATACGGTTTAGACGATCAGATCGCAAAGATAGCGAAAGTTTACGGGGAAAGAAGAGATGCGATGCTCGAAATCATCAAGAACGAATTTCCTGCCGAGGCAAAATACTATTATCCGCGAGGCGGTATGTTCGTATGGGTAGAATTGCCGGCGCATATCAACACCAGGAAGCTTTTGGAACAAGCTGTTAAGCAAAAAGTTGCGTTCGTTCCGGGCGGTTCGTTCTATCCCGACAACGATTGCGAATCAGCAATGAGATTGAATTTCTCGATGATGCCGCTCGATAAGATCAAAGAGGGAACGCATATACTCGCGGAACTCCTTAAGGAAGCTGTTAAATAGCAAGTTCCGCACGATTCCCGCCGCCGAGCGGTATGCCCCTCGCGTTTTAAAGAAGCGCGCCGCCCGCGGAATAATCCCCCCGGATCTTGTGTTTATATAGTTGAGTTGCTTGATGCTCAAGTTTGAATCAAGTTTTATATAAAAAATATTTATAGAGGAGGAATAAGATGAGCGAAGAGAAGAAGACCAAAGTCACCATTAGACCGGAGCGCTGCAAAGAGTGCGAAATATGCGTAGCAAACTGTCCTACGAAATCCATTTCTTTTGGTGAAAACATGAACAGCTTCGGATACAAATACACCGTTGTAAACGATGATAGCTGTATCGGTTGCGGCATATGTTATGTTGTATGTCCTGACGGCGTTTACACGATAAACGGCTGATGAAGTTGGCGGAACAACTGAAAATTTAGGAGGAAAAAATTATGTTAGAAATGCTTACAGGGAATGATGCGGTATCTGAAGCTGCTGTGAGAGCCGGATGTAGGTTTTACGCAGGTTACCCGATCACCCCTTCCACGGAAATATTGGAAAATCTTTCACACAGGCTTGAAGAAGTAGGCGGAGCCTTCGTTCAGGCGGAATCCGAGCTTGCCGGGATCAATATGATTATCGGTGCGGCATCTTGCGGAGTTATGTCGCTAACGGCATCATCCGGTCCGGGAATGAGCCTCAAGCAGGAGGGCATCTCGGTTCTTTCCGATGAACAGATCCCCGCTGTAATCGTAAATATGGTAAGATACGGCAACGGTATCGGAACCCTGCTCAATGCGCAGTGCGACTATTTGAGAGAAACGCGCGGAGGCGGAAACGGCGACTACAGAGTTATCTCATTATGTCCTTCCAGCGTGCAGGAAGCGGCGGATTTGACGGTTCTCGCTTTCGATCTTGCGGAAAAATACAGAATGGTAGTGCTCATCATGGGTGAAGCGGATCTCGCTCACATGAGAGAGCCGGCGGAGCTTCCGGAAATGAGAGAGCCTCACAGATATCCTTGGGGATTTGACGGTGCGGCTACCACCCCGCTCATCGGCATATTCGACAGAGACAGCAGAAAAGAAGCTGTAGAACTCAACGAGAAATACGATGCGGTGAGGGCAAATGAACAGAGATGGGAATCTAACTATCTTGAGGATGCCGATTACGTTTTGGTGGCTTACGGAATCGCGGGAAGAACCACTATCGGAGCGGTAGAACAGCTTAGGGCGGAAGGATATAAAGTGGGTTATATCAGACCGATCACCGCATGGCCGTTCCCGGTAAAGGCGTTTGAGCAGGTAAACCCTAATGTAAAGGGTTTCATGACTGTTGAGCTCAATGCGACCGGACAGATGATCGACGATGTGGCGCTTACGCTTAAAACCATCAAAAAAGACGGTGATGCGATTTATGCAAAGGTACCTGTATATACAAATCCGTATGTGTTCGGTATGCCTGCAACCAAGACTGTCATGGAGGATTTCAAGAAGATGGTAAGCGGCGAAATGAAGGAGGTATACTAAAATGGCAAAGGCGAGAAAATTTCCTGAATCAATAGATAAGCTTTCAGGCTTTTGTCCGGGTTGCTCCCATGGTGTAATCATCAGATTGATTGCGGAATCCCTTGAAGAGCTCGGACAGGATAAAAATATTATATATGGTATCGGTGTAGGCTGCTCCAGCTTGCTGGGCGGAATCATGAACACCGACAGAAGGCATTGCTCCCACGGTAGAGCGGGCGCCGTATGTACCGGTATGACAAGAGTAAATCCCGATACGATGATCGTTGCTTATCAGGGCGACGGCGATGCTTACAGTATCGGACTTGCGGAAACCACCGCTGCGGCATACAGAAATGAGAATATCACGGTGTTTATCGTAAACAATACGAACTACGGCATGACGGGCGGACAGATGAGTCACACCACAATGCCGGGGCAGATTACAAGCACTACGATCCACGGGAGAGATTGCGAGGTGACGGGTTATCCTATCAGATTCCCTGAACTGGTGGCTGAAAACTTCAATGTTGCGTATTCCGCAAGAGGTGCAATCACCACGCCGGCTCGTATCAACAAGACTAAAACGTATATCAAGAATGCACTTGAGGCACAGCTGAATAAAGAGGGGTATTCGGTAGTTGAAATCCTTTCCGGCTGCCCTACCAACTGGGGCATGAAGCCTGTTGATGCATTGCAAAGAATAGAGGATGAGCTTGTTAACAGCTACTTCCCGTTAGGAGAATTTAAGAAGAGGGAGGGTAAATAAATGAAGGAGATTATTTTCGCGGGCGCAGGTGGACAGGGCGTGTTGACTTCAGGATTGATTCTTTCCGAAATAGCTATCCACAATAAGCTGAATACCACATGGGTTCCCGAATACGGTTCGGCTATGCGTGGCGGCGATGCGAATTGTACGGTAAAATTCGGCAAGGAGAGAGTGTATAATCCGGGTCGTGAGGAATCGGATATTTTGCTCGCCATGAACCAATCGTCATTCGATAAATTCCTGCCGATGGTAAAAGCGGGCGGTGCGGTTATCGTGAATACCGATATGGTTGACATGAGCGGCGCAGGTCGCAGTGATGTTACTTTCATTCCGATTCCATGCCTTTCCCTGGCAAATGAGATAGGAAATCCGAGAGGAGCGAATATCATCATGACCGGAGCTATTGTAAAGGCTTGCGGCGATATTCCGAAGCAGGATGCTATCGACGGAATGAACGCGATGTTCAGAAGAAAAGGTAAGGAAAAATTTGAAGCAAGTAATACAAAGGCATTTGAAGTCGGCTTTGATTACGAGGCGTAGAAAATAGAAAGGGTAGAGATAGTATGAAAATTTTAGTGATAAATCCGGGCGGTACATCGACGAAAATTTCGGTGTTTGAGGACACAAAAGAGGTGCTCAAAGAGAATATCACTCACACGGGTGAGGATTTGAAAGTGTTTGCGACTGTTTTCGATCAGTACGAATATAGGAAAAATTTCATAGTATCGACCCTTAATGAAGCAGGTCATACGATAGATTCTTTCGACTGCGTGGTCGGCAGAGGCGGCTTGATGAAGCCGATCCCGGGCGGAACCTACGCGGTAAATGATGCGATGATAAATGACCTCAAAAATGCGATAAACGGTGAGCATGCGTCCAATTTGGGCGCAGTGCTCGCTAAAAATATTGCGGACGAAATCGGCAAACCGTCGTTTGTAGTAGATCCGGTATCCGTGGATGAGATGATCCCTGAAGCGAGGATCACCGGAATGGCGGATATAGAAAAAGCGAGCTGGTTTCATGCGCTCAATCACAAAGCCGTGGCAAGGCGGATCGCTTCGGAGATGGGCGGCGAGTATATGGATTACAATTTCATCGTTGCACATTTGGGCTCCGGGATTTCCATCGTTGCGCATGAAAAGGGCAAGATGATCGACGGCAGCGGCGGCAGGACAGACGGTCCGTTTTCGCCTGAAAGATCGGGAGGATTGCCAACATATCAGTTGATTGAGCTTTGTTATTCCGGCAAGTACGATCGTGCCGAAATGGTGGGCAAGGTAAGCGCATATGGCGGCATGTATGATTATCTCGGCACTAAAGATATGATAGCTATCGAGGAAGCCGCCGCAGCGGGCGATGAAAAATCAAAACTGATTTTGGATGCTTTCATATACCAGGTTGCAAAGGAAATAGCTCTTTACGGAGCATCGCTCAAAGGCAAAGTTGACCGCATTATATTCACCGGCGGGATATCGTATTCTAAAATGGTTGTGGAGGAAGTCGGCAAGAGGGTTTCATATCTCGCGGATATTGCGGTTGTGCCGGGAGAGATGGAGATGGAAGCTCTGGCGCTCGGTGCTATAAGGGTGCTCAGCGGTAAAGAGGAAGCGAAGGTGTATGCATAAAAATTGTGCATCAGTGCTTTGCCGTAGGTCGGGGCGTTCATTCGCATCGGTTTTGATTGATTTTGTTGGGAGGTTGTAATGGTTAAGAATTTCGATGAATTGATAAAAGAAGCACAGGCGCAGCCTGCTCGCACGGTCAGCGTTGCGGTGGCTCAGGATAAGGCCGTGTTGGAAGCGGTTAAGAATGCGGCGGATTTGGGATTTATCAAACCCGTGTTGGTAGGAGATGCAAAAAAAATCGAAGAGATTACCGCGAGCATAGGATTCAAAGGCTATGAGCTTGTGGACGCGGCGGATGAGGCGGAAGCGGTTGAGAAAGCCGTTACATTGGTACATGATAAAAAAGCCGATGTTCTGATGAAAGGGCTTGTAAATACGGCGGTGTATATGAGAGGCGTTTTGAACAAGGAGTACGGACTCAGAAAAGGGCGTCTGCTCAGCCTGCTTGCAGTGTATGAATTGCCGCAATATCACAAGCTGATTTATTGTTCGGACAGCGGGATCAATGTTGCGCCGGATTTGGCACAGAAGAAAGACATCATGATAAATGTTTTGGAGGCTATGAACAATATCGGTTTTGCGAATCCTAAGACCGCGATCCTTACGGCAAATGAGATGGTTGATCCTAAAGTGACTTCCACCGTTGATGCCGCGGCACTGGTGGAGATGGTGGAGAAAGGCGAAATACCTAAGTGCATTGCCGAGGGACCTATCGCGTTTGATGTCGCTTTTGATAAGGAAGCGGCAGCGCATAAGGGAATAGACAGCAAAATCGCCGGAGATGTGGATTTGTTGATCTTCCCGAATATCGAAGCCGGAAACATCATGGGTAAATCATGGCTGCGCTTTAACGGTGCGAAATGGGCGGGAATAGTGTTAGGCGCTACCGCGCCCGTAATACTCGGTTCGAGGTCGGATACGCCGGAGATCAAGATAAATTCAATCGCCTTGGCTTGCCTGTCCTCAAATGGAGATAAAGATAGAGCCTCGCTTTAGATTAAACCCCGCTTCTGCGATGGAATATATGCTTAGTTTTTTAATTTATCGGTTCTCGGCGCTTGCCGTGAATCGGTTGCGGAAGCCGGTTTTAATAATGTCGACCTCCGGTCGGCGAATAAATTTTATATCTACTTTTTAATTTATTTTTTAGGAGGATATGATGATTAGTAAAAACAACCCTTTAAAACTCCCAATTACTTTGATCGTATTGGGTGCTTGCTGGTCAATCGTTTATATTGTACCTTTTATACAGTATGTATGGTATGATCAGTTTCACGATTTTTTGGGCTGCTCGAACATGCAGATGGGCTTGCTGATTACCATTTACGGTATCGGTAATGTGTTCGGCTGTCCGGTAGGAGGCTGGGTAGCGGACAGATTTAATTACAAGATTATCTATGTGCTGTCCGTTTTCCTCAATGGACTGTTCTCGCTTCTGTTCGTGCTCAATCCGTCCTACAAATTTGCGATTTTGATGTGGATCGGCTTTGCGGTTGCGAGCCTGTTCATGAACTATCCTACGCATATCAAAATCGTTAGAAATCTTACAACTGATGAAAATCAGGGTAAGATATTCGGTTTTAATGAGACATGTATCGGACTTTGGAACATCCTGTTCAATGTAATAATGATGTTCTTCTTCGTTAGATTCATGGCGGGAATCGCGGGAATGAAGGCGGCTATCGTTTCCATCGCAGTTTGCTCGTTCATTCTTACCGCTATCGTTGCATTCGTTTTGGACAATCCTAAGAAAGAGCATCTTCTTGCGGGTGACAATGCAGATGAGGAAAAGGCAAGCATTATAAAGGATATCAAGCATATCCTTACACCTGCAACGCTTTGCATTGCTGTTACGATTTTTTCGGTATATTCATTCCTTACCACGATGTCATATTTCACACCGTACTTCACTGAGGTGCTCGGCGTAACGGTGGTATTTACGGGATGGGTTGCAATCGTAAGGCAGCACGGCATGACGCTCGTAGGTGCTCCTATCGGCGGAATTTTGACGGATAAGATCAAATCTCCTGCAAAGGTTTTGATCGGCGTGTATATTGTCGGTATCGCCGGTCTCGTATATCTGTTGGTTGCCGACAAGGGCATATCCGCAACATTCCTCATCGTATTGACTATCGTGCTTTCAGGTGCGGTATATGTTGCAAGAGGTTCATATTATGCTACTATCACGGAAACGGGCGTGCCTCGTGAATACACCGCTTCGACAATAGGTCTTGCGGCTGCAGTAGGTTTCTCGCCGGATCTCTTCCAGTTCACATTGTTCGGATACTGGCTGGATCACTTCCCGGGCGGGAAAGCTTACACATTCATGTTCCTCTATCAGACATTGATCCTCATTGCAGGGATATTGGCTGCAATCGGAATTCTTAAGATCAAGAAGAACAATCAGCGTAAACTTGCTGAGGCGGGCGAAAACACAGCGGCGTAATCACTCGCGGGTGATTATGCGGAATAAAGTTCTCCTAAGTTTTTTTGGAGAACTCGAAAAATCAAAAAAAAGGTGACCGAATTATCGGGGAAACCGGGAGATCAGGCTTTTGCGCCATTGCGCCGAAGCCTGATTTTTTAAATGCCTCATGCCGTTTCGATATGTTTTCATTCGGGGGGGTGGCAGCAAAGCCCTCTATTCGCATGCGAGTGCGAGATATCTTTTCAGCAGG
>CAUUCX010000034.1:0-8911 GCA_963543615.1 uncultured Eubacteriales bacterium
AACCAGACTTCGCGTAGCAGAACAAATGCGAAAATTACCGATGAGTTTTTTCAATGCAAAAGATTTGAGCGAGTTATCCTCCAATATTATGACGGATTGCACAAATATCGAAACCGCGACTTCCAATATTGTGCCTCAACTTTTTGCAAATGTGGCATCATCGGCACTTGTTTTAATGGGTCTTGCTTTCTTTGATTGGCGAATGGCACTATCGGTATTTGCTATGCTTCCACTTGCAGCTCTCATTTTTTGGATAAGCCGCAAATTGCAAAATCGGTTATTCTCAAAACATATTTCTGCAAAGCTTACAGCAGAAAAACAATCGCAGGAGTATCTTGACGGTATAAAAGTAATACGATCCTGCAATCTTGGAGGGGAAAAATATAAAAAACTTGACGATGCTTTTACAGAACTGCGTTCAGTGGCAATTCGCATAGAACTTGTCTCCGGTTCGATCATGGCATTGTCATCTATGCTTCTCAGATCGGGTATAGGTGTTACAGCTTTTGTAGGTGTTCATCTGTTGACATCAGGGCGAATTGATTTTCTTGTTATGCTGATGTTCCTCCTGATTGCAAGTAGGATTTACGGTCCCATTCTTACAGTGCTAACACTGCTGCCGGATATACTTTATTTGCAAGTTTCTACCAAGCGGCTTCGTACCTTGATGGAAAGTAAAGCAATGACCGGAGAAACAAACACACCGATTGAAAACACAGATATATCTTTTGATCATGTTAATTTCGCCTATGGTGAGGAAAACGTGCTTGATGGAGTGAGTTTTACAGCAAAAACCGGACAAATCACCGCTCTTGTAGGTCCTTCAGGGAGTGGTAAAAGCACTATTTCAAAGCTGGCTGCAAGATTTTGGGATATAGACAGCGGAACAGTGAATGTCGGTGGTGTAAATGTAAAAGGGCTTGATCCTGAATACTTAATGCAGCATTTTTCATTCGTATTTCAGGATGTTATTCTCTTCAATGACACGATAGAAAATAATATTCGCATCGGAAAACCGAATGCCGGCGAGGAAGAGATTAAATCCGCCGCAAAAGCAGCTTGCTGTGACGAGTTTATAGAAAAGCTGCCGGATGGTTATAAAACCATGCTCGGAGAAAACGGGGCAACGCTTTCAGGTGGAGAAAGGCAGCGCATTTCAATAGCCAGAGCCTTACTTAAAGATGCACCTATTGTAATACTTGATGAAGCAACAGCCTCTCTTGATCCGGAGAATGAGGTATTTGTTCAACAAGCGATTAATCAACTTGTAGTTGGGAAAACTGTTTTAGTTATAGCACATAGGCTACGTACCGTTCTTGATGCAGACCATATTGTAGTATTGGATCAGGGGAAAGTGGTAGAGGAAGGAAAAAGTAAAGAACTGCTTGCCGGTAGTGGATTATTCTCAAAATTATATCACATTCAGCAAAATAATTGTGAGTGGAGATTTTGACGGAGGGGGGGGGATTTAGAGGACGGGGCGCAAGTAAGCACCGCGGGTTTCCGATTCCCCCTTTCTTTTATTGGTAAAGTCCATAACAAAATGTCGATAGCCCATGTTGCGGATCTCCCCTGCAATATCCAGATTATTTTTGATATGTGCATTGAATATATGCCGCCTGCCCCATATATCGGTTGTAAAGCGAAAACGCACACCCGTCTTGTCTGCCAGAGTTCCGGAAAGCAACTCCCGCCCATCAGCATTGGGATATTCGGTAATCATGCTTTCAGCAAAACCGTAGATGAAATATGCAAAAACGGATTTATCGTCAATTTGAGCCATTTCCGAGCCGGAAATCTCCTCGCTCAGAATTGCAAGATTCAATTCCGGATATGCCGTTATGGCGGCGGAATTCATCAGATTCAGCTTCACATCGCCTATTAACAATTTATCTTTTATGCTTTTGCGTCTGTAAATTTCATACACACCGGCATTGTCTGTGAGCAGCCCGATGCAGCCGGGGATATTGATAATCTTTTCGACAAAGCTTTCAAATCCTCCGAATGGCAGAGCATCACGATCCCTGAAGATCGAGGGGAATTTTATGAGATATTCCCCACCGGCCTGCCCGAATTCCGCGCAATCTTCCGTTGTCATATTTTTGTTTTCTCCATCATTCGCATTACAAAAGAAAGGGTCTATACATAATATCCGCCTGCGCTTTTGAATGAAAAGATCCCCCCTTCCCGCTTCGGCGATGAGGCATTCAAGCCCTGCGATATCAGACACATCGTCTTTTTGCGATACGATAACCATATCGTTAAATTCGATTTTAGAAGTCGGATTCAGCAATTCTTTTTCTCGGTGCTTTACATTTTCATTAAACCTGTTTTTGTATTGCTCGGAAAGCTTATCTCTCTCTGCAAGCTTTTTTTTAAGCTGCGCATCTTCAAGCGCGGCAATCAGATCGCGGCGCAATTTATTTATTGCGGACACGGGCAAAAAACCCTCTTGAAATTCACCTAATTTTAATGTCAAGTGAAATATGGAATCGGCGCTCTTTTCTATGGCTTCCCTAAGCCGAAGTTCGGAAAGCGGTGCCGTTTTCGCCGCCCGGACAACTTCACCGACGATTTCAATTTTCCTCCCTGCATATTCCGCAACTATCCTCGCCTCGCTATTCGGTTTCCAAAACAGCACCGCCTGCACATTGCGATATATCCCCGAGCCCCTCCGCAGCAGCTCAGCTGTTTCCCGCTTGATTTCCACATCAAATGTTTTGTAAATTATGTCTCCATCCGAATATTTTTTCGGGAATATCCGCACCTTTTCTCCGGATCTCACGCTTTCCCTCTCCACACCGCTACACTCCAATTTGCTGATGTGAAATCCGCCGCTATTCCCGTATTTATCGGTTGGAGCTTCTATCCGAAGACCGTCACCGACGGATAAGTCCGAAGCCGGATTGAGCAAGCCGTTTTTAATATCCCCTAAATACACCCCCGCATTACCCGGTCGGTGCAGTGCCATAAGCTCACGATATCCGCCAAGCTCATCAATATTTACAAATCCTTTATTGAAACCCTCGCGGTTGAAAATTTTCTCCATTCTATTCATATCATACGGCGAAGCTGAAAGTGCCTGTCTGCAAAGCCTCACAGCTTCCGCAACATATGCCGCGCTCCTCATTCGCCCCTCAATTTTCAGTGAAGCTACTCCGATTGCAGCAAGATCATCAGCATATTCAAACAGGCTCATGTCCTTAGGGCTTAGCATGTAAAGTTCTTCCCCCGTTTCAGGGTTTTTATAGAGTCGGCGGCAGGGTTGGGCACATCTGCCCCTATTTCCGGATCGTCCGCCTATGAGTGACGACATCAAACATTTACCTGAATAGCATATACACATCGCCCCGTGAATGAACACTTCCGTCTCGACATCTATTTTTTTTAATTCCTGTGTAATCCGCTTTATTTCAGGTAAAGTCAATTCGCGTGCAAGAACGATTCGCTGAAATCCCAAAGCCGCGTAGTATTTCGCCCCGTCCAAATTGTGTATACTCATTTGCGTAGATGCATGTAAAATCACATCCGGGCATTCTCGCCGAAGCCGCATCACCAGACCGGGATCCTGCACGATCAAGGCATCCGCCCCCATATCCCACACTGCCGAAGCATATGCAACTGCCGCATCAAGTTCCGAATCTTTGAGAAGCGTATTTATCGTCACATATACCTTTACATCGCGCAGATGGCAATACTTTATGGCAAGGCGCATTGATTCATCATCGAAATTATCCGCATATGCCCTCGCAGAGAAACGACTTCCCCCTATATAAACAGCATTTGCTCCGGACTGTACTGCCGCTATTAAGTTTTCCTCGCTGCCCACCGGTGCCAAAATCTCCGGTGGATGTTTTTCGTTCATAATTTCACTTTCCGCTTTAATTCCATTTATCCTTATTTGCCTTGTGGGGATATTCCTATTTTACACTTCTTTATATTTCTGTTCATTTTTATTTTAGCATTTTTGTGGATGTTTTGAGGAAATCGTTCACGAAAAAAGGAATTTTTGACCGAAAGACCGAAAGCGGCATATGTTTCGCCGGAAAAACACACAAAACACACAAAAAACGGCAGTGCGGAATTTGAAATACCAATTATATTGCTATATAATCATGTACGGCACTCGGATTTTCAGGAGCGCAATATAAGCTTCCTCGAAAGCGGTGAAAAATTGAAAATGAATTCATTCCGAAAAGCGAAGCGAATTTCAAACGGGGAATGAATCGGGAAAGGAGATTCTCAATGTTTAAAAAAGTCATAGCCTATGCGCTGCTCATCATTGTGGCTTCCGGCTTCATCTACATAGGTCATGCAAAGGTGCGGGATATAAAAACCGAACAGGATAATCAAGCATTCTATAAGGCGACGGTTGAAAAACTCGGTAAGAAAGAATCTTCACAGCTTGAAATCGACGGCGTGATTACGAATGTCGGAGAAAACATGAAATTCACGGCAATCATAAAATCCGGTGATAAAAAGGGTACAAAGATAGAATGATTCCAGTACTTCGACTAAACTCTCATATTCACCCCGCCCGCAGTTAGAACCGGAGATAAAATTGTAGTTTCCGAAACCCTTAACCCCACTACGGAGAAAAAGGAATGGATATTTGTGGATCGTGATCGCACCGGACTTTTAATCGGGCTGACACTGATTTTCCTGCTGTTCATCTTGTTGATCGGGAAGCTCAAAGGCATTGCAACTATACTTTCATTGATATATACGGTTCTCGCGGTGTTTATGATATACATACCCGGCATACTTCACGGTTACAATGTCTATAAACTGACGATCATCACGGTATGTTTTATCGCTTTGCTGACCATTCCGCTGGTAAACGGCTTCAACAAAAAAGCTCTTGTAGGCATACTCGGCAATCTGGGGGGTGTTTTACTTGCGGGAATTTTAGCATTTGTGATGAACGATTTGCTGTTCATAAGCGGATTTCTCGATCCCGACTACGCCCTGCTTACAACGCTTGACAGTGGGGTTTCACTCGATTTGCGAGCCATAGTTTGGGGCGGGATAGTAATCGGTGCATTGGGTGCAATCATGGATATCTCCGTTTCCCTTGCTTCCGCGCTCAATGAGTTGGCACAGGAGATGCAGGAACCTACATTCAGAAAAATGCTTAAAGCCGGGATGAATATCGGAACGGATGCAATCGGAACGATGACGAATACGCTGATACTCGCATATATCGGCAGTTCCCTTGCGGTTGTACTGCTCCTCACAGCCTACAATAAGAATCCGTTGCTATTGTTTAATATGGAGATGATTTCGGTTGAAATATTACAGGCGGTCATAGGAAGCTTGGGAATTATTCTCGCCGTTCCATTGACCGCGGTATTCGGCTCATATATTTTCATCGTGAAATCCGGAAAAAACGGAAAAAAGAAAGCCGAAAGTGAGACTTCTTCCGAAACCGGGAGTGTATAAGGAATTATCGCCTGAATTTCTCCCGCATATAGAAAAATAAATATTGTTGAGCTATGCCGCCATATGCGCCGAAGTGCCGAGCGGCATATTCTTTCATTCCCCGCAAATCCGTTTCACTAAAACCATATAGCTCGCACATAGTGCGTCGAACCCACACATCAACGGGGAACACTTCTTTCCTGCCGAACGCAAACAACAATATGCAGTTTGCAACTTTAGGTCCCACTCCTTGCAGCTTCAGCAGTGCGGTGAACGCTTCATCGGAGCTCAACCGCATTATTTCGGGAAGCAAACTCTTCTCCCCCGTCAGTTCCGAGGAAGCGGCAATAATGTACTCCGCACGGTAGCCCAACTTGATATCTGCAAGTGCTGAAACATCGACAGAGGCAAGCATCTCCGGAGACGGAAAATCATAAAATCTTTTGCCGGCAAATGTTCCTATGTATTCACCGAAATATTCGGAAAGTTCTCTGATATTTCTCTTGATTCGAGTAATATTATTATTCTGTGAAATTATGAAGGATATTATCGTTTCATAAGGCTGCTGATTTAAAATCCTTATTCCGCCGCCATGCGCTATCGCCTTGCGCAAAATTTCATCTTTCGCCGAAAATTCTTTTTTCAGATTCGCGTAATCAAAATCCAAATCGAAATAGCGCCGCCACGCAGTTTCGGAGCGAGCAAGTTTCTCATCGCGAGTAGCGATTATATGCAATTCCAAAGCAGTCTTTTCCGCATCATAAACCGCTTGTACCAGTGATGAAAGCACCACCCCTATATATGAACCGTCGGGCTGAAGATTCCAACGGAAGCATTGCCCGCACTCAAAAATATGCGCGGAATCAAAATCCCGCACATTGTCGAATCTATGAGTAATCACATTTTCCAAGCCTGACATCATGCAAAATCCTTAACAATTATATCCACGCTTTCTATATTGAATGCCGTCATACGCTCAAGCTCTTGCGTAAGTTCCTGCTGAAACGCGCTTATCGTCTTGACTATATCCTCATGCAAATGCAATACAAGCGACAGTTTTATGATAACACCGCGCGAGTTTTTCTGTGTATAGAAGCGTGAAATTTCTACTATGGACTCATGCTTGTTTCCAATGCATTTTATGATGTCGAACAAAGCCGACTCGGCAACGGTATATGCTCCCAGATAGCTGTATGTGGGGCGCACCACCGTTTTTTCCGTAAAACTGCCGCGATCCTTGCCCCATTCCTTAAATATCCTAAGGGGATCTATGAAATAGCCCGAAAATTGTCTCTTTATCTGCGGCATCGGCACCGGAACCACATGCTTTCCAAGTTCATCACGTTGTTTGCGGGCAAGTGCCCGGTCTTCTTCGCTCGTTATATCATCAATATGAATTATCTCCTCTATTTCAGGTAGTTCCAGCCGCGCTGCTATTCTGCGCACCATTTCATCTGAAGTTCCGAGAACTAAAATACTGTCCGGTTTAAGTTCGGAAATTTTTACAATGGCATCATCTCGGTGTTCATCATCTAAAAATAAAGCCGTCTTTATTGCCCCTATAATGGTGTTTTGGCGTTTTGCGGAGATTCCCGCCATAATTGCATTGCCCATGATAAAAAGGCCGTCATCTATGATGGCTTCAATCCCTCTGCTGCGACAGAGATTTATCGCCTGAAAACTCTTGCCCGTTCCGCTTTTCCCTGATAATCCGTAGACTTTCATTCTGCTCGGTATCCACCTCCGTTCCTTTACATTTTACCCCTATTTTGCTATACTGTCTACGAAATTAACAAGGGAAAGGAGGGATGAGAGATGGCATATGTAATCAACGATTCATGCATTAGCTGCGGAGCTTGCGCTGCAGAATGTCCTGTAGAGGCTATATCTGAGGGAGAAAGCAAATTCCAAATCAATGCGGACGCCTGTATTGACTGCGGCTCATGCGCTAATGTCTGTCCGGTAGATGCTCCTGAGCAGGCATAGTTTTGAAGCAAAATCCGATATGATTTAATTCATATCATATGCGACCCTATATAAAAATAACCGTGCCCGGCACGGTTGTTTTTGTATCTGTGAGGAATAAAACATACTCAATTATTATCAAATTTTTATTTTTTATCTGCATTATATTCTGAATTCATATTGAAAACAAGAACGTGAAGTGAGTCGCTGAGATGCGCATTTTCAAGAGCTACACTATCCGGAACTTCAAGATCTATGGGTGCAAAATTCCAAATACCTCTTACATTAGCTCTGCAAAGTTCATCCGCAACCCCCTGCGCACTCTCCTTATTAGTGCAGATAAACGCGATATCCACTTGATTTTTCTTGAGAAAATTCCCTAAACCGGAGCAATCTTGAATTTCAACACCGTTCATATGCTCCCCGATCAAATGAGGATTCACATCAAATATACCGATTACCTTAAATCCCGGTTTGTAGTTGGAAGTATAGTTTGCAATCGCATGTCCGAGGTTTCCCGCTCCGATCAATATTACGCTATATTCCTTATCAAGTCCTAAAATAGACGAAATCTCCCCATAAAGTGAATTGACATTATATCCATACCCTTGCTGCCCGAATCCGCCGAATTTATTGAAATCCTGCCTGATCTGCGAAGCCGTATACCCCGTCAATTCGGACAATTCACGCGAAGAAATTTTGTCAACTCCGTTTCTCCTAAGGTCCCTTAGGTATCTGCGATATCGAGGAAGTCGCCTTATGACGGCATTGGATATATCCGTATTTGCATTGTTTTTTCCCTTATTCATCCAGTCTATCCAATTTCTAAATGTTCCTGCAAAACCGGAAATCCCCGGTTCATGCAGATCGTGCAACAACTAATTTATCATACTGTCAACGAATTTCACTATATCATCCACAGATTGAAAAGTCTCCGCATTTTCATCCGGGATTTCTATATCAAACTCATCTTCAATTCCCATGATGATTTCGACAGCCTCAATTGAATCGGCTTCCAGATCTTTCATCAAATTGGTGTCCGGTGTGATTCTGCTTTCATCAATATTCAACTGCTCCGCAATTATCGTCTTTATTTTTTCAAATGTCATTTTTTATCCTCCGTCGAAACCGACTCACGCTAAAAACAGGTTGCCTGCCTACCGCAAAAACAAGTTGTTGCCTGCGGTTGTTTTATACCGTGATTTCGCAAGAAATTGCGGTATAATTCGCCATCTGCGATTTTGCTCATTCACCATCCGGAAAGCAAAATAATCGCAGGGCACTCAATTATAATGACCGCAAAAACAGGTTATTGCCTGCGGTCATTATACCATGGAAGTAATTCATTTTGCAATATCAACCCTGCAGTCCTATCCACTCATCGTACAACGCTTCCAATTCTTCCTTGTGCGCGGCGATTACTTCACACAGTGCTGCCAACTCCTCGTGATCCGCGATTATATCGTCTTTTTCGAGCTCCGCCTCAAGCTCGCCGACTTTTGCCTCAAGTTCCGCTATTTTCTTT
>CAUUCX010000035.1:0-8693 GCA_963543615.1 uncultured Eubacteriales bacterium
AAGCTGTAACCGCTTCTCCTGCGACTTTCCCTGCCGCATCTGAAATATTCATAAGCATTTTTTTGCTGCGGGGCATATGGCCCTGCCTGCCGGGCAGGAATAAAATCCTGCCGCCTCTTTCCCCCGAAGTCCGAGAGTTTAAGCGGCAAGTTTGTTCGGAGGCGGAGTTTTTCACGATGCATATTCCCTCGCCATAGTTCTCCTCTATTTCCAAAAGTGCCTTATACAGAGCTTGAAAATCAGCTTTTTTATTTCCTATTCCGCTCATGCACATTGCAAATTCGGCTGTATACAGTTCGGGAAATATCCCGAATTTATCTTCAAGAATTCCGCTCAACCGGCGCCCCGAAGCGGACTCAATATTTATCTTTGTCACATCGAGCAGCGGCTCCGCATTTTTGTCAAGTATCCGAAAACCGCTGTCCGAGAAATCCTTTGAATAAAAATAATCCAAATTATCCGCCCAATCCCGCATGAGTTTCTTTCCATGTTTCCGCAATATATCACAGCATATATCAAGTCCCGCCATGAGTATATATGACGGACTGCTCGATTGCACCATCTGCAAAGCTCCTTTGAGCGATATTTCACTTACTCTTTCGGTGTTCATCAGATTGCAAATTGCGGATTGTGTAAAAGATGCAAGGGTTTTATGCGTGCTGTTTATAACTATATCAGCTCCGCCGCTCTCTGCCGACCTTGGCAAATTCTCTTTCGCAAAACCGGGCAAAAATTTTTCAAATATCGGCAGATGTGCTCCATGCGCCTGATCGACTATCAATATCGCCTCATACTCATGCGCTATATCCGCTATCTCTTTTATATCGCTGCATATGCCATAGTAATTTGGCGATGGGATAATGACCGCAGTGATTTTGCCGGAACTTTCCTCGAATGCTCGCCTTATATCACTTGGCCTTATTGCTCCGGCGATTCTGCCCTCGCACACAAGCGACGGTTCGACAATAATTGCATCCGCTCCGCTGAGCGCGAGTGCATTAAAGACGGATTTATGACTGTTTCCCGCAACTATCGCGGTGTCTTCTCGCTGCAAAACGGCAAGTGTCGAAGCGATAATTGCACCGCTGCTGCCGTTTACTGAAAGGTAGCTCGCCTCCGCGCCATATAATTCGGCAAAATCATCTTGCACGCGCGCGATAATTCCTGAAGGCGCAAAGAGATTATCGGCTCCATGCACTTCCGTTGTATCACAATCCGCAAGCCGTTCTATGATTTCATCATAACCGAATTTTTTGAAAATTTCTTCGCCCTTATGCCCCGGCATATGAAAAGAAACTCGTTCCTCCTGCCTGTGCTTTAGCAAAAACTCATATAGTCGCAGCGTCTTATCCGAATGCTCTGTCGACGATGAAATATTAGACATCATAATCTTAAACCGCCCGCTATTTCAAAACATCACAACCCACATACGGCCTCAACGCCTCGGGCACGACTACACTGCCATCTTCCTGTTGATAGTTTTCAAGCACTGCCGCAGTCGCACGCCCCGCCGCGACACCCGATCCGTTAAGCGTGTGCACAAATTGCGGTTTTTCCTTATCTCCCGGTCTAAATCTTATATTTGCACGCCTCGCTTGGAAATCCTCGAAATTGCTGCAAGAAGAAATTTCGACATAGCGATCGTAGCTCGGCATCCAGACTTCCAAATCGTAAGTCTTTGCCGAAGAAAATCCTAAATCTCCTGTACATAGAGAAACCACGCGATAAGGAAGTTCCAACCGCTTTAGCACTTCTTCAGCCGCCGCGGTCAAACTCTCAAGTTCCTCATAAGAATTTTCGTGTGCGGCGAATTTCACGAGCTCAACCTTATTGAATTGATGCTGGCGAATCAAACCTCTGGTATCCTTACCCGCCGATCCGGCTTCTTTTCTGAAGCATGGAGTATATGCTGTATAATATATAGGTAAATTGCTCTCCATGAGCAATTCCCCCGCAAGCAGATTTGTAACCGGCACCTCCGCGGTCGGTATTAAAAAGAAATCCTTTGCCGGCAAGTGAAACATATCGTCTTCAAATTTCGGAAGTTGCCCCGTTCCCGTCATTGCGGCTCTGTTTACCATAAACGGCGGCAAAATCTCGGTGAAGCCATGCTCTTCCGTGTGCAAATCCAACATGAAATTTATGATTGAGCGCTCAAGTCTCGCGCCAAGCCCCTTGTATACAGTAAAACGCGTGCCGGATATCTTCGCAGCCCGTTCAAAATCCAAAATGTCGAGATCGCTGCCGATATCCCAATGTGCTTTCGGCTGAAAAGCAAAATTTTTAGGCTCGCCCCATCTTCGTATTTCCACATTGTCAGAATCATCGGTGCCGATCGGCACAGTGCTGTCCGGAGTATTGGGAATCCCCAAAATCAGCTCTTTTATCTTCTGATCCAGCGCATCGATTTCCGCGGATAACGATTTGGCTTTCTCCGACAGTTCTTTCATCTCCGCCATGACACCGCTCGTATCCTTACCTTCTTTTTTCAGCTGCGGAATCAGTTTCGATGTCTTGTTTTGCTCACTTCGCATAGCTTCGACCTGCGCCAGAATTTCACGCTTTTCAGCATCCATCTCCGGCAATGTTGATAAACCGAAGTCGCCATGTCCGCGCGATTCCACCGCTTTCAGCACGCTGTCAAAATCAGCTCTTATTCTTTTTATATCCAACATATGCGGGTTTCCTTTCTTGGGTATTCTTTTTTTCTTCAATTTTCGATAATTTCGTATTGCCATCTCCGGGAGTTACAGCAGATTTTTGGTATATGCCAAATACAAATCCGCAAGTATACCCATCTTTTGCTCCATTTCTATCTGTAAATCCGATGCAAGTTGATATTCCCCGGCATCCAGCGCTTCTTTTATTCGCGTCAGCAGGGATTTTTCTTTCACGCTGTCCTGCCCCAACTCTATTCGCAAAGCCTTGATTTCATGCCATGTCAGTCTGTCCAAATCCGTCCATGTATCTTCTACATGCAAGGGTTTACAACGCCGAACTTCACTCATATTGTTCGGGATAATTCTGTTGTGCAGTTCCATCGCCCACAAATCGAGCATAGCATGTTTGTATGAGTTGAGCGTGCTTTCATCCATGACATCATCGCGCATGAGCACCTTTATCTTTTCCGGATATTTTTCTAATGCCGACAAAGTTTCCCAGACAGTGGCAGGCACTTCACCGAACAGATGCTCCCGCTCCTCCTGTGTATAATCATCAAATATGTTTTTTTCGCTTCGGTATTCTCTGTTTTTTTCTAAATAGAAATCCTCTTCGCCATATTTTTTCGAAATGGATTCGAGCAAATCCGACGGGGTTTTTGAGCTTGTCAGCACCGTCTCAATACCGTCTAACATCGCCATATATGATGCCGCCATAACAAGATATGTGTTGCTCCTCGGGCATGGCGACCTCAACTCGAAACGCGTTGCTTCCGGATTCCTCGCATCGCGAATCAGCCCCACTAAAACGGTTCTGTTGCGCGATGGGCTTTCAACGCTGTGTCCGAGCGATGTTACTATGGATACGGGGGCCTCATACCCCGGTTTGAGGCGCTTCATCGCATCGTTTGAAGCATTTATAAACGGGCTTACAACTTCATAGTTTTTAAGAAGCCCCATCATCGCACCGAATCCGATAGGTGAAAGGAAATCATTTGCATCGCTTGGATTGAACAAATTAACGCTTTTACCGTTTTTTAATTTCGCCACAACGCCCATATGCGTGTGTTCACCGCTTCCCGCCACGCCGTCTATCGGTTTCGCAAGAAAAGTAACATCTAAACCGAAGATTCTGAATATATCTCGAACGATGTATCTGACCTGTGTTTCATTGTCCGCAGCCTGCATCGCATCGGAATACTTCCAGTCGATTTCAAGTTGTTCCATAACATGGTCATAATCCCCGGTGCTTACCAGTTTCGCCTTGATGCCGCCAACTTCCTTATGCCCCATTTCGACCTGAAATCCATATCGATCAAGCACTATCAGAGCTTTCTCCAGTGCTGTACGCACCGGTCCCACCGTTCGCTTCCAATACTGTTCTTTCATCATCTGTGCCGTGTAGAGCTGTTCCCTGTCTGCCCTGTCATCGGGGGTTCTCACCCAAAATTCAAGCTCGGTTGCCGCCGTCAGTTCAATTTCATCTATCTGTTCCGCAGCATCTATCTGCAAGTATTCCAAAACATACGGATTTTCGGCTATGAGCCTCTTCAGATTTTCTTTGAATGAGCGCACCGAATCCCGCAGGATAACGCGTGCACCCACTTCATTATTGTCGTTATGAACTAAAAAAGACGGGATTCTGAGCGTGCCTATCGGCAGTCCGTTGCTGTCAAAATATGAAAGATTATAGTCCACATACCAGTTTACCGAAAGGTCGGGAACTATATCCACTTTAGCATTATGAATATCCGCTATCTTGGGTAAGATAACGCTTGAACCGTCGGTCTGCACTCCATGACTTAAAAAGTCATCCATCTCTTCAATAAATAGGTCAACCGGGATTTTTTCATCTGTGGTTCTCGCCCCCAAATCCGCGCCTGCAAGCGAAACGAATTTCACCTCACCGTGTGCCCCGAGCACCTCGGCAATCTGCTCTTTCGTGTGCAGTTCCGGCGGAATATTAAACAGCATTTTATCCAAATCCAACATCTATTAAACTACTCTCCTTTTTGCTTCGTTTTACATTCAGCTCCGTTTCCATCTGCATCTTTTACGCCCCACTATCTATAGACGGCGGGATTGCGGCAGACTCTTATTCAATCTCCTAATTCAGCATATCTATATAGCGCTGAACTTCTTTCAAATGCTCACCATAGGATGCCCAATCACCGTTTCTTTGTGCATCCTGTGCGGCATCGAAGCTTTCCTGCAACTTCTGTATTATCTCCGCTTGGGACATTTCTTTCGGGCCTTCGCCCGGCTTGCTCGGATCCTCTCCCCCCTCGGAAGGGGTTGAAACTCCCGCCTTATCGCCGAATAACGATTCGATTGCCTCCGCCAAGGTAGGTTCATATGCGATTCGATCTCCATATGCGACTATTACCCTCTTGACTTCCGGAATTGAGGAATTGGTCGCCTCAAGATAAACCGGCTCCACATAGAGAAGCGAATCGTTGATCGGGATCACGAACATATTCCCCCTGTTATATTTTGAACCGGATGAATTCCACAATGAGAATTCCTTTGAAATCTCAGTCGATTGGTCTATCTGCGCCTCTATCTGCATAGGCCCGTAGATTATCTTGCTTTTAGGCAGTTGATACAGCACGAGTTGCCCGTAATGCTTGCCGTCGTTTCGCGCAATCATGAGCGCCGTCATATTCTTCTTATCGCGCGGCGTGTAAGGAATGGAGCTGACAAACTCGGCTTTATCCTCGCCCGGCAATTTCAAAATATAGTAATTCGGCTTCATCTCAACTTCATCGGTTCCGTAGATTTCTTTCGAAATATCCCAAAGATCTTCACCCTGATAGAACACCTTAACATCGTTCATATGATAGCGCTTGTAAATCTCGGCCTGAATAGCAAATAGCGTGTGAGGATATCTGATATGCGCTTTCAAGCTGTCCGGCATTTTATCGAAGCTCTTGAACAGCACGGGATATATCGACTTCATCGTCTTCGCTATCGGATCATTTTCATCGACTATATAGAAATCCGTTGTTCCATTATAAGCATCGACAACGACTTTGACCGAATTTCTGATGTAATTTGTCTGCCCCTCGCCATACGGTTCCGAATACGGATAACGATTGCTGCTCGTGTAAGCATCAACGATCCAATACAATTTGCCGTCAACCGCAACCATATAAGGATCACTTTCGTAGTGCAGCATAGGCATGATCTTGCGCACACGATGTTCGATATTTCTGTTGAGAACTATGCGCGATTTGCTGTTTATATTGCTCGACACGAGCATTTTCACGCTCCGCTCTCTGATTGAAAACATCAGACGATTCATCGCATTAAGAGGAATTCCTGCCGTTCCCTCATATTTACAATACTTGTTCGCATCGCCGTCGGGATAGTCGAATTCATCCTCTTGCGTGTTTACGAGTATGTAATTATTGGTTTTTTCACCGAAATAAATTTCCGGTCTATCGAAATTTATTTCATCCACCTTGGAAATCGGCGGAATGGAATCGATAAGCATGGCAGGCTGCCCGCTCGCGGTAACCTGATCTACACGTGACAGCGTTATTCCGTAACCGTGTGTATATTTCAGATGTTGATTGAGCCACTCGCTTCTTATGCGTTCTTCATCGATTTCACGCGCTGAAAGGAATGTCTGCGTGTATTTTCCGTTTATCATATACCTGTCAACATCCACATCCTTAAAATCATAATACTGCCTGATGCTCTGCGTTTGATTGTAGAATTTTTTCGCCGGCTCGTAATCGTTTATACGAATATTGTTCATGGTTTCTTCATTATCGGCTATGTCCGCAACACTCAAATTATCAATGGCCTTGAACGGTTTTTTTGTGACATTGTCAAGTCCGTATGCCTGCTGCGTGAATTCTATATTCCTCTTGAGGTATTTGCTTTCTTTATTTATCTCGTCCGGTGAAACGACCCAATTCTGCACAACATATCCGACCCCCGTTCCGAGTGCACCTATGATTATCATTATCGCGGGGACGGTCAGGGCTTTTTTGAAATTGCGCTGTCTAACACCCATAACGAACACAACTGCGCCAACCGCGGATAAAGCGATCAAGATTCGATAAACCCACAAAGTAATGTTCACATCTGTGAATCCCGCGCCGTAAAGCACTCCTGTTCTTGAGTAAAGCAAATCGAATTGACGGAGGAAGAAATTGACGCCGATCATTGCAAAGAGGAGTATTCCCAAAACGCTTAATTCTTTCCCCGCTATCTCCAAAAGATTTTTGAAATTGCTGTCACCCATTTTGCGACCGTTGCCCGAACCGAACGGCGGACGGGTAAAACCTCCACCATTCCCCTGTGCCGGACCTGACTGCCCCGGTTTAACGCCGCCGAACAATGCCATGCCGATTTTATCAAGTAGTGAATTGAAATCTCCCGGCCCCTTACCGAAAGCGCTGAAACCGTTGTTGTCGCTGAAGCCCCCGCTTCCTGCGGAAACATCATCCAAATCCTCGAAGTCTTCTTCCACTTCAAATTCCACATCTATATTGGGAGCCTGCGCACCGTTACCGCCGCCTGCCCCTCTTGGCGGTCGCAGTGAAATCAAAACGGAATGATATAAAATTGTGATAATTGCTATACCTATCAATGCCACTATCACCAGCACATTGAGCTGCTGTATAAAGCTGAGCTTGAACACATAGAATGAAATATCATTGTGGAAAAGCGGCTCCTTGATATTAAAGCTTTTGGAATTGATGAACTGCAGCAAATCGAACCATATGCGGGTTGCCGCAAAAAATGACAGCAAGGCGGCGAAAAGCGCGCTGAACATCCGTGCCGTCCCGTTGAGTTTTTTCTCGCTCGGCTCAAAGTCCGACTAGATTTTTTTGATATAATTTCGCTTCAAAAGCCTGAGATACAGATTTGAAATCAGCAGCAGCACCACAAACAACGGCACACCGATTTCAAGTTCTGTAATTATCTGCTTTAAGAAAACGCTTATGTAGCCGACTTCTTTAAACCAAAGCAAATCGGTTATGAAGTTTATTAAACCGAAAAAGAGCAAAACGATTAAGACAAGTACTACTGCTGCAATTTGTCCCTTAATGCCTTTTTTCCCTTTCATATTTTTACTCATGCCTCCTCCTATTCGTTGACTGTTTTCAATATCTTCCTATCTTAATTATTCTACACTATACCTTTGCCGATAATTATTTTATGGATTCTATTATTTTAACCATGACCTCGGTAGCTTCGCTCGGCAATTCATCTCGCCCCGCCTTGACCGATTGCAATCCGGAAATATAATCGAACCTGCGCTTCATGCCGTTCCTTAAAGCTTCCACATAGATCTCATCATCGAAATCCGGAATAAAGCCCTCAACATTCATTGTATACATGTCCGGCAATTCTCCGAACGGCTCAAATTTTGCAGTATCATCAATGATGCTTTCAATGATGGAAATTGTAACTTCCTTAGGAATCTTCTTGTCCATGAAAAATCCCGTGTTAATTATGTAATTTGCGACTCCGCGCTTCTCAAAAACTGCCTTGAACTTGTTGTAATCCTGACTTAGCGGATAAGTTCTAAACGGATTCGCATACGGTTCGAAAACGAGAGCATTCGGATCAACTCCTTTTGCCAAGCGCTCCGCAGTGGTTCTTTTCGTTGCAAGGCACGCGCCCATCGAGGAAGCAATCACCGGGTTTTCTATTTTCAACACCGGCGGCAGTGTCGCATCTTTCATCAGCCAAATTATCGTATTGATGGGGTCGCTCAATTTGTCGACCCTGTTTGCCGCCCAAAGTTTCGATTTGATCGCGCGTCCGTTGCCGTTTCTGATATCTTCCGGTACCGGCAGGAGATTTCCTTCCGCATCTATGGTCGCTCCGCAGTTTTGCACGGTTAGCAGGAATTTATTGTCCGGCAGTTCGACCGGATAATCTTGCGTTTTATCGAAATATGAGGGTTCCAATGCTACTGTCGAGCCGTCATACGTCGAGATAATATATGCATCATCATGCAACACGGTAACATCGTATTTGCCATCATGTTTGGCGTGAGTTATTGTGGAT